>JACMLR010000062.1 GCA_014379515.1 Chitinophagaceae bacterium | reverse complement strand
TGCCGATTCGCTCTCGCTCTGTTTCCCGCTCTCGTTTCCTTAGTCGGCCGGCAGATGGTCCCTTATAACGGCAAGGAAATGTTTGATGTCGAAAGGCTTTTCGATATAATTATCCGCACCAGCTTCTTTCGAAAGAACTGCAATTCGGGGATTGGCGGAAACCATGATAACCGGAACATGCGCGGTTGAAGGTTGGGCTTTGAGAAATTTGCAGATATCCAGTCCGTCAAGACCAGAAAGCTGCTTATCCAGTATAAAAAGATCGGGAAGTTGAAAGTTGTTATTTAGAATTTCGTGTCCGTCAGAAATCATCTGAATATCGAATCCCGCTCGTTCCAGGATCATTCGGAAAATGTCCTGAATGCCCGGATCATCATCGGTTACTACAATCTTTTTCTTTTTCGGCACTGATTCATTCATCCATTACAATATTAGAACAAGGGGAAATATATTCACAACATCGAGCCTCTTTGCATCGCTTTAGTGCTGATATCGACCGCTTTCCATTACCACTGCAATTATCGTGCAAGCAGAAAACTAAGTTAGGGTCGAAAGGTCAATTAGGAACTGATTTTTACATTTTCCCTGATCCCGACCCTATGTGTTGGTATAAACATTGCTAACATTGTGTACTTTTTTAGAAGAATTTTTTAGAATGAGTTTACGCCCATCAGCAACGCTTACAGATTCCGACGTAAAAAAAGGGATGAACCTCATCATTACCGAAGGCCTTGCCACCGAAGCCATGACCGTATTTACCAGTGGAACGTTTCTCATTGCAATGGCGGTGGTTCTTAATGCCTCCAATTTTGAAATCGGATTACTGGCTGCATTGCCAACACTTACCAATGTCTTTCAGCTACTATCGATCTGGCTCGTTCGTCGCTACAATAATCGCCGGGCCATTAGCGTGATTTGTTCCATTTTTGCACGTACGCCACTCCTGCTCGTTGCAGCAAGTATTTTTATTGTCGAAAACCCGTCGATCAAGCCGATCATCGTTTTTCTCTTTTTCTTTTATTTATTCGGTTCGATCGCCGGGCCCAGCTGGAATTCATGGATGAAAGACTTGATCCCAAGCCACATGTTGGGAAGTTATTTCTCGAAGCGCACCAGTGTAATGCAATTATTAAATATTGTATTAAGCATTTCACTTGCCGTAATTATTCACTTCGTGCGAAAACAAAATCCCGAGAATGAAATCGATGTGTACATGTGGATGTTTGCCTGTGCCGGGGTGATTGGGATAACTGGTGCGTACATCTTATCGAAAGTCAGGGAACCACAATCGTTCCTGGAAAAGGAAAACATTTTCCGGCTACTTCAACGGCCATTAAAAGATGGCAATTTTCGACGCTTACTTGTGTTCAATTCCATATGGTTATTCGCAGTGAATATTGCAACTCCGTTTTTCACGGTGTTTATGATGAAAACAATGGGCCTTTCACTTCCTTTTATAATTGCTTTTACCATACTCGGCCAGATCGCAAGCATTTTTACAATTCGGATTTGGGGGCGATTCGCCGATCGCTATAGCAACAAAACCATCATCGCTATTGGGGCGCCTCTTTATATTCTTTGCCTGATCGGCTGGTGTTTTGCAGGTATCTCCACAAAATTTTCTTACAATATTGGCTTCCTTGCAATCATTCATATTTTCTCAGGAATTGCGACGGCAGGAATCAATTTATCTCTTACCAATATCGGCCTTAAACTTGCTCCATCTAATCAGTCGATCGTATACCTCTCTGCAAAAAATATCGTTACCGCATTTTTCTCTTCAATGGCTCCGTTGATTGGTGGCTATCTTGCCGATTATTTCACCAATCGATCATTAAAAATAAATGTTGAATGGGTTGGTCCAAAAGTGAATAAAATTTTTCATGTGCTATCACTGAACGAGTTCAATTTTTTGTTTCTGATTGGAGCATTCCTTGCGTTCATCGCACTCGAGATGCTAGTGGCCGTCAAAGAAACAGGTGAAGTAGAAAAAGACGAAGTAGTTCGCATCATGCGACGCGGTATCCGAAACAATCTCAAAGACTACTTTTTAATTGGACATCTTATCACCTGGCAGGAACAGCTATGGAGCCTGATCCGCAGGAAGTCCCACCCCGACGACTAAATCATCTTATTATTTTGCTTTGTTAACTCCGAATTCATTCCGCAATCTTCTTCGGGATGGGGAAAATAATTCAATCGTCGTTGAACCTAATGCGTGGAATGATTTTTTAAATGATTTACTCAGAAAAAACATAATACTATTTCTATGAGTAATGAAAACAGCCCAGCCAGCAGTTTATATTTTAAAGTCGCCCCCGGTGTATGGGGAATGAAAGACATGATCGTTAATTATTACTTCATTCAAAACTCCGACAAGAGTTGGGTATTGGTTGATACCGGTCTTTCGACCTCCGCTCCAAAAATTAAAAAGGTCGCCGCGAAGTTGTTTGGTGAAAATACTAAACCGACATGCATTGTGTTAACTCACGGTCACTTTGATCATGTCGGATCGGTTGATAAACTTGCTGACGAGTGGCATGTGCCGGTGTATGCGCATTATCTCGAGTTGCCTTACCTGACAGGCCATGCGTCGTATCCTCCTCCTGATCCAACAGTGGGCGGCGGTATGATGTCCGCATTAGCGTTTCTTTATCCGAACGAGCCAATCGATATTTCAAATCACCTATTGGCACTGGAAGACAACGATAAAATACCAGGCTTACCTGATTGGACATTCATTCACAC
Source organism: Chitinophagaceae bacterium (assembly GCA_014379515.1). GTDB lineage: Bacteria > Bacteroidota > Bacteroidia > Chitinophagales > Chitinophagaceae > Endoryza. Next base: position 3,278 of record JACMLR010000062.1, on the reverse strand, counting down.
ACCCGGACATGCGCCAGGTCACATCAGCTTGTACAGAAAATCAGACGGCGTATTAATTGCGGGTGACGCATTCGTTACGACACAACAGGAATCATTGTTGTCTGTAATTCTACAATCAAAACAGATTTCCGGACCACCAAAATATTTTACGTACGATTGGGAACAAGCAGAAATTTCTATCAATACACTTGTCAATTTGCAACCTAAAATTGCAGCAACCGGGCACGGTAGGCCCATCAGTGAACCCGAGCTTCGTGAAGGACTGGAGTTATTATTAAAGCGTTTTCAACAAGTGGCAATACCTGAACAAGGCCGGTATGTCGATGATCCGGCCGTTGCCGATGCGAGCGGTTTTATATATGTTCCATCAGGTCGTAAGTCCAGGGCTGGTTGGGCGTGGATTGCTGCCGGAGCAGCACTGGGACTTTCCGGAGCTTTATATTTTATGTATGCACGCCACAAAAGATCGCTGGCCTAATTGCAGGCACACGATTTGAAATATGCGAGGTATGAAAAAATGTATTCCATTAATCTGTACCCTTCTTGTTCTCTTCGCATGCAATGAAACCCCTGAAAAACCAAGGGATAGAACAGCCAAAGCAGCGGAAAATAGCAGGGATACAACGATCAATGCAGGTAATTCTTACAGCGATTTGTTCCTTTCGGAAGGTGCTGTTGAGCAATTTATTGCCCAGCAACATTTAAATGATACCATTGCAAACGATCTTAACAATTTTTATAATTCCCGGAATTTGCAGTTTGCATGGTTTACTTCCGATGGATTGAATCAGCAAGCATTAAGTTTCAGAACACTTCACGATTTTACCGATACCAGTAGTTCGGGAGGTGTTCTTGATCGAAGCCTCGACCGACTGATGGGCAATGATTCTCTCAACATCCGATCTTCTGATGCCCGCGTCATCAAAACAGAATTAATGATGACCTGGCGTTTTATCAATTATTTGTGGGAGAAGTTTCCAAATAAATCAGAACGTGAATATGCACTTCGCAATCTTGTACCCTCCAAAAAACAGGATGTGATTGCAATGGCGCAAGCGACATTAAAAGGATCGGATGACAAAATCGTTACGAATGATTGGTATCCCTCTTTACAAAAACACCTGAAAACATACCTCGAACTGGCAAAGGATACAAACTGGACACGTCTTCCTTATCCCTCCAAAGGCAATAAAAAACAAGACACAACAATTTTGCTGGTTAAAAGAAGATTCATTGAAATGGACTGGCTTTCCAGGAAAGATACATCATCAACAAGCACTCCTGATTTTGAAGCAGCCGTGAAAAAGTACCAGTTAGAGCATGCATTGAAAGCAGATGGAAAGGTGACCCGCGGTTTGATAGATCAGCTAAATATTTCACCCACTTCACGGTTGAAACAAATTCTTGTCAACCTGGAACGCATGAAATGGATGCCGGCAATCAGTCGTGAAAAATTGATACTTGTAAATATTCCTGAATTTATGTTGCATGTAATTAACGGACGCGATTCACTTTTATCGATGCCCGTCGTAGTTGGCAAACAAGGACATAATACAGTGATGTTTTATGGGAGTTTAAATCATGTTGTCTTTGCACCGTATTGGAATTTGCCGCCGAGCATTGTAGAAGCAGAAGTATTGCCTCAAATTAATCAAAATGAAGATTACCTGGCTGAACACAATATGGAAATTACAGGCGAAGAAGATGGACTTCCTGTCGTTCGACAACTACCTGGCGAGAAAAATGAATTGGGCCAGGTAAAGTTTCTGTTTCCTAATAGCTTCAACATTTACTTTCACGATACACCGCACAAAGATTTGTTCAAACAAGCGAAGCGGGCATACAGCCATGGTTGCATTCGGCTTGGGGAACCAGAAAAATTAGCAAAGCTGCTGCTGGCAGATAATGAAAAGTGGACAGATGAGAAAATCGACAGTGCAATGAATGCCGAAAAAGAAACGTGGGTGAAAGTTTCTAAGCCAGTTCCGGTATTGATCTATTATTATACAGCGAGAGTTGACGACGAGGGTAAAATCCTTTGGCGAGATGACATCTACGGACGGGATAAAGAAATGGCCCGTCGCTTATTTACCAGTGAAAATAATCTGCCTCCACAAACCATCGCATCAAGAAAATAATGGAACTGAAATTTTGTTAACCAGCAGCATTAACAATCGGGAATGCTGTGATTGCAGTATCAGCTTCCGCAGCAAGCATCGAAGATTTGCTGATATATGATTGATCCGGACTATAAAGAAAAAGACAACTGCCATCTTTTATAGTTTGAATAATTGGCTTGTGCAATTTTGTCGGGATCGCAGGGCATCCAAGACTTCTACCTATGAATCCTTTTAGACGAATCATCTGCTCACTAACATAAGATGCGCCATGAACAACAATGTTGCGATTGAAAGCATTATCATTAATTCCGTTTTCTACACCATTCAATCTTAATGAATATCCGTGCTCTCCTTTGTAAGTATTACCGGTAACAAAAAAACCAAGACTACTTTTATAGCTATCGAGTTTATTGGAAAAACTCATTGCACTTTCCTGACCTGAATTACGACCATGAGCCACATATGTATGAAAAAGCAACTTGCCTTTTTTGACATCAATAATAAAGAGTCTTTTTTTATCAGAAGCAAGGCTGAAATCAACAATTGAAAGTATGTTGGGATTTTGCAACGAACCTGCCGCGCGTAAATCTTCAAAACCCATTAAAGCTTTTGTAAAGGCATCACGACTCAAATTCCGGGTGCCAAGATCCAAACTATCATACAGAGAGAGAAGTGGAGAGATAGAACGAGTAATGGTGTTTTTATCTTCAGCATACGCCACAACAGGCTTTGTTTCAGGACGCACAGCTGAAATAAACATGACAGAAACCAATATTAATGCTGAAAGAACACGAGCTTTTATTGTAGGATAATTCATTCTCATAATGGATAAGTTTGCGCTCCCATTACTAACATGAATGATGCCACGAGGGTGGAAGAAGGGTCACTTTAACAATTATGATTTAGTGCCTGTGCGGATCGAGAATGTGCGAATTCATCGGGCGAGATATTCATTTTTGGCTAAATGTGCAAAATATGCAAATGTGCAAAATGCACTCATTCCACTACTTCGATTTTTGATGCATCAGGACGAATTCAATTTTCGAATTTGTACTAATTTGTCTCATAACCGGGTAATCGATTGAATGAATTTTGCACATTTGCACATTTGCATATTTCGCACATTGGTATTCGCAATTCGCACATGCTCACTCCTAC
>JACMLR010000008.1 GCA_014379515.1 Chitinophagaceae bacterium | reverse complement strand
ATATTTTCATATTCAATAAGGGTTTAATTCAACGATTTGTTTTCAAGTTTCATTGGCCTTGACAGGCCGGGGATACGTTTTACATAGGCGATATTGAATATAAAATGCCAGGCTTGATTGTCAAGATTTCACGAAAATAACCATTAGAACTTAAAAATCATAGGCTTATCTCCAAATTATTCCATTGGTTCATTGCTTGAGAAACTCCTTGAACGATAAAATTCTCTACAGCCAACACCGATTTCTCGATTTTAAACCTGATTTGCGGAAGTTCTTCACTTGTCCATTTCCCGAGTACATACTCAACCTGCCCACCTTTCGGGAAGTTATTTCCAACCCCAAATCTGAGTCTTGCATACTTATCGGTGTCCAACGTTTCCTGGATACTCGTTAATCCATTATGTCCCGCATCACTACCAGCGGGGCGTATGCGGATTTTATTCATTGGTAGCGCAAGATCATCCAGCAATACAAGCATATTATCGATGCCAATCTTTTCTTTATCCATCCAATACCGGATTGCTTTCCCGCTCAGGTTCATGTAGGTTGTTGGTTTGATAACCCACAGCATTTTCCCCCGCCATTTATACTCAGCAACGTCGGCAAGTCTGTCTGAACGAAAGGAGGCGCCATGCTTTGTAACCAGCGCATCTGCAATATCGAAGCCTATATTATGCCGGGTGCCACTGTATTCTGCTCCGATATTTCCTAACCCGGCAATGAGGAACTTAGACATGCTAAATCTCTTTAAAATTCGATTGATGTACTATACCCGTTTCGTGGTAATTTTTAAAGATAACGGATTAAAAAAACCCTGACGAAAATTGCCAGGGTTTAAAGATATAGAACGAAGGTCTTATTTCTTTGCAGCAGGAGCTTTTGCAGCAGGTGCTTTTGCAGCGGCAGCGGCGGCAGGTGCTTTCGCAGCAGCGGCAGGTGCAGCAGGAGTAGTAGACTCTTCAATTTTCAATTGACGTGTTGTTACCACTGATGCAATTGGAATACGTGGGGAGTTCAGGATTTCAAAGTTTGCTTCTTTTACATCTTCCACACGAATGTTACCATGAAGCTCCAGGTTTGTAATATCCAATTCAATATTTTCTTTCAAATATTTTGGAAGTGTTTTTACTTTGAGGGATTTGATCTTGGTAACCAGTTTACCACCTTCCTTTACACCTACAGATACACCAGTAAACTTAATTGGAATTGTTGCGATCACTTTTTTGTCTTCCACCAACTCAAGAAAATCAACGTGAGCGAGTTCATCGCTTACTTTGTTGTATTGAATGTCCTTGATGATGCAGCGGTACGTTTTACCGTCAACTTTTAATTCTGCAAGCTGGAAATCCGGAGTGTATACAAGCGTTTTAAAAGCCAGCACAGGAGCAGTGAAAATCACTTCCTGAGCACCGCCGTAAATTACACCAGGTACCAGTCCCTGAGAGCGAAATTGTCGGGAGGCTTTTTTCCCGGTGTCGGTCCTCAGTTGGCCTTCGATTGTAATTGTTTTCATTGTTTATGTTTATTAAAAAATTTATTCTTTTATTTATTTCTCAATTGACTGTGAATAAAGAGTCCGGTAATGCTCCTGTTTTCGTAAGCGTTGCGGATTGCAACAGCGAAAAGCTCAGCTACACTCAGGATCTTTATTTTCGATGTATTCTGTTGTTTCAATGGAATCGTATCACAAACAACTAATTCTTCTAAAACACTGTTTTCAATATTTGCATATGCATTTCCGCTCAGTACCGGATGTGTACACAATGCACGCACGCTTCGAGCTCCTTTTTCTTTCAGGAGACCTGCTGCTTTCGCGAGCGTTCCACCAGTATCACAGATATCATCGATAAGAACTACATCCCGATTCGTTACGTCTCCGATTACCACCATGCTTGCAATTTCATTGGCACGCTTGCGATGCTTATCACAAATAACCATCTCTGCATTGAAGTAACTGGAGATCTCCCTGATCCTGTTCGCACTTCCTACATCGGGGGCCGCGAAGGTAAGGTTTTCCAGCTGCAGTTGTTCTATGTAAGGGATAAAAATGGCGGAGCTGTCGAGGTGGTCAACCGGGATATCGAAGTATCCCTGGATCTGTGGAGCGTGGAGATCCATTGTGATTACGCGATCTGCGCCGGCCGCCACTAACATATTGGCCATCAGCTTAGAACCGATTGCAACGCGGGGCTTATCCTTGCGATCCTGGCGGGCGTAACCGAAGTAAGGAACAACTGCCACCACTTTGTATGCGGAAGCTCTTTTTGCCGCGTCAATCATTAGAAGCAACTCTATCATATTCTCGGCGGGTGAAAAGGTACTTTGTACCAGGAACACCATATCACCGCGGACGCTCTCATGAAAAACAGGTTGAATCTCTCCGTCGCTAAAACGGGAGATCGTTATTTTTCCTAAGGAAGAGCCGTATTTCTGGGTTATTTTTTCTGCCAGGTACTGAGAACCGGTACCCGAAAAGATTTTCGATGAGTTGTTCATTCCGCTTTAAAAATGTGCGGCGAAGATAGTGTTATGAAAGGGAATTAGGGGTTATCCCGGGCAATAAAAATATCAACCGCTGCATGGAAAACAGGCTTATCAGCCTGCTTTCTGCAGCTTCAATTTTTTATCAGTGCGTAATTATTTGCCGGCAACAGTCATAACAACTTGCTGACTGCTGATCATTGCTGTCTTCTGGCTTGCGCGATTGCTTTCACCTGCAAGATTGCTCTTTTTAGGATTGACCGCGTAGAAGATGGCTGAACAAATAAAGATGGAGAAAAAAAGTGCGACGAAATACATGCCGATGCAAAAAAGAAAGGGCTGGTAGCCGCCGATAGCAGAAAATGTAGTTTTGCGATTCATAGAGATGGATTTTGATTTTCAAAGGTTTGGATAAGGAACCCTGAGAAAAACGTAAAAGCACAACTTTTAGTACGAAATACCTCAGTGTTGAACATGAAATTAATAACTAACATTGAAAAATGCAAGTGTCGAACCACTCAATTAAAAATTGGGCTAAAGATGATCGTCCGCGGGAGAAACTCCTAAGTAAAACCCCTGATGCCCTCAGTGATTCCGAACTCCTCTCCCTTCTCCTGGGAAACGGAATGGTCGACAAATCGGCCGTAGAACTTGCCAAAGAGGTACTGGCTCGCGGGCGGAACAATCTGAATGAGCTAGCCAAACTCACTGTAAAGGATCTTTTAAAGATCAAAGGAATTGGAGAGGTCAAGGCAGTTCGCGTTGTGGCTGCGTTAGAATT
>JACMLR010000061.1 GCA_014379515.1 Chitinophagaceae bacterium | reverse complement strand
TCAACAGATGGAAAGGTACTGCGCTCAAGCAAGAGCATCCATTCACCTTTGCTATCAATGCTAACTCCAGGGGTGGGCTTTGCAGAAACGAGATCAAGTATATCTTTTGGCGGCGTTTGATAACTGAAATCATCCTGTGCCAGAACCGGAACGGTTAAAAGGGTAACGAATAAAAAGAAAATTAAACGCATAGTAGTGAGTGTGTGAAGTGAGGAATGTAGAGTACAGAATATAGAATACAGAATATAGAATACAGAATGCGCGGCAAGATGCTATTGATACACGCGGACCCAATCGATCTCCATCCGCCGCGGCCATATTGTTTCATCTACGCCTTTTACACCACCCCAGTTGCCGCCTACCGCAATATTCAAAAGCAAATGCATCTTGTTGTCAAACGGCCAGGCTTCATAGCCCGACTTATCATTTTTGAAATTAAAATAAATGATCCCATCCACCGAAACCTGGACTTTTTCGCCATCCCATTCAACACCATATACATGATATTGTTTAAACACGTCGTTAATGATAACCGTATCCGTTCGCTGCGTTGAGATGGTATGATTAAACTTTTTGGTATGCACACTTGCATGAACATAATGCGGGTTCCAGCCAACATGTTCCATCACATCGATTTCGCCATCGTCGGGCCATTTCAATGGGGTAGTGGAAGCTAACATCCAGATCGCTGGCCAGGTTCCGACGCCCTGTGGGATACGCGCCCGAACTTCAATTTTGCCATATTTCCAATCCCCTTTGCCCTTACTCACTAACCGGGCAGAAGTATATTTTTTCCCCTCATATTCTTCTTTATGTGCTTCTATGATCAAATTTCCATTTTCCATGCGCGCATTTTTGCTACGCGATTTTGTATAATACTGTAGCTCGTTATTACCCCAACCATGACCTCCAATATCATAATTCCATTTTGAAGAATCTGGGAGACCCTTGCCATTAAATTCATCGCTCCATACCAGTTTAAGGCTTGTCTTCTCCGTTTGTGAGATTGCGGGAAGCGTAATGATTGTTAACAACAGGGACAGAAAAATCGAAATTCTCATTCACAAAAATTGAACATGAAAGTTAGGCAGAATAGGATAAAATACGGACAGCATTTTGCTGGCCGGAGAAAAATTTTTGGTAGTACAACATGGGCGTTTATCTTTGCAACTCAATGACGCAATTTACCCATACACATCATCACCATAACTTGCCACAACGGTAAGCCGGGGATGTATTGTTGGTATACAATATTTAAGGGCTTACTCAGGTAAGCCCTTTTTTATTTTCAATCGAACAACAACAATCAAATATCGACCATCATCATGATTAATAAACTAAGAATAGCGATTCAAAAGTCCGGGCGTTTGTACGAGGAATCTGTTCAATTATTGAAAGAATGCGGCATCGACCTTCGGAATGTGAAAGATCGCCTGAAGACCGAGAGTGACAATTTTCCGATCGAAGTTTTTTTTCTGCGGGACGATGATATTCCTCAATATGTCGAGGATGGTGTGGCTGACATCGGTATCGTGGGCGAAAATGTTCTTTTTGAGAAAAACAAACGCGTAACTGTAGTAGAAGAACTTGGTTTTGGAAAATGCCGGCTCGCAATAGCAATTCCACGCGGGCAGCATTATGAAGGCATCTCTTCTCTTCGCGGTAAACGAATTGCAACCAGCTACCCTTTCCAGGTTGGTAATTATTTGAAACAATATAATGTCGATGCGGATATTCATGAGATCAGCGGGTCAGTTGAGATTGCACCTGGCATTGGTCTTGCCGATGTTATTGCTGACCTTGTAAGTAGCGGATCTACTCTTTTTATGAATGGATTGAAAGAAGTTGAAACCATTCTTAAATCACAGGCAGTATTAATCCAGAACGATTCGTTGAACGAACTTCAATTGCAGTTCCTCAATAAATTGTTGTTCCGTATTCGTTCAGTAAAAAAAGCAAAACGTAGCAAGTACATCCTGTTGAATGCTCCAAATGATAAATTGAAAGATATTATCGCTTTGTTGCCAGGGATGAAAAGTCCTACCGTTCTTCCTCTTGCTGAAAGCGGCTGGAGCAGTGTCCATAGCGTGTTAAGCGAGGATGAATTCTGGGATCGTATCGAACGATTAAAAGATGCGGGCGCACAAGGGATTTTAGTTATACCTATCGAAAAAATGGTGCTTTAAATAATTTACTTCTGTTTATGAAAAGTTACCGTTATCCAGCACGAGAAGAATGGAACGAGATTTTAAAGCGGCCAGTATTTGATACTTCGGTTCTTAATAAATCAGTACAAAAAATTCTTTTAAGTGTAAAGACCAAAGGCGACAAAGCAGTCAGGAAATATACAAAGCAGTTTGATGGAGTCGCATTGAGAAACAGTGAAGTGTCGGCAGCGGAATTCGATGCTGCGAGAGAAATTGTTTCACCAGAATTGAAGAAAGCAATCGAACAGGCTGTAAAAAATATCCGGCTCTTTCATCAGCAACAACTCAGCGAACCGGAAATTATTGAAACTATGCCCGGTGTGCAGTGCTGGCGAAAGATGATTGCAATTGAAAAAGTAGGACTCTACATTCCCGGGGGGTCGGCACCGTTATTCTCCACTGTATTGATGCTCGGAATTCCTGCAGTGCTTGCAGGTTGCAAGCAACTCATTCTTTGTACTCCTCCTGGTAAAGAAGGAACTGTCAATCCAGCAATACTGGTGGCAGCGGAAATTGTTGGGATAAAAAAGATTTTCAAAGTGGGCGGAGTGCAGGCAATTGCAGCTATGGCATTCGGTACAGAATCCATCCCTTCGGTTAGTAAGATCTTCGGTCCGGGCAATCAATATGTCACTGCCGCAAAACAATTGGTTCAGCAATACGGGATTGCCATTGATATGCCGGCAGGACCAAGCGAAGTCGCGGTGTTGGCCGATGATTCGTGCAATCCCCGCTACGTTGCAGCAGATCTTTTAAGCCAGGCCGAACACGGCGCTGACAGCCAGGTTTTATTGGTGACAACTTCGCAAGATGCGCTATCAAGAGTGCAAGAAGCAATCGATCAGCAATTAAATCAATTGTCGAGAAAAGAAATAGCAACAAAAGCGCTGGAGAATAGTAAAGCAATACTTGTTAATAATCTTGATGAGGCAATTGATCTATTAAACGAATATGCTGCGGAACATTTAATTATTAGTTGTGATGGAGCTGATTCAATTGCAGATCGGATCATAAATGCGGGTTCAGTCTTTATCGGCAATTATTCGCCTGAAAGTGTTGGCGACTATGCAAGCGGAACAAATCACACACTACCAACGAATGGTTATGCTAAAGCATATAGCGGAGTAAGTGTTGACAGTTTTACAAGGAAAATTACTTTTCAAAAATTATCATCCACTGGATTGCAAAACATTGCCGAAACAGTACAACGAATGGCAGAAGCAGAAGGCCTGGATGCACATGCGCACGCCGTTAAAATCCGGATACTGGATTTATGAGTCGATAAAATAAAGCATCACTCGGATTCTAAAAACCACAATCAAATTCAATGTTCAATTTCTCGTCTCTTCTTCGACCCAACATAAAAAACCTTACACCTTATTCTTCCGCAAGAGATGAATTTAAAGGTGAGGCTTCTGTCTTTTTAGATGCAAATGAAAACAGCCTCGGCTCGCCGTTAACAAAATGGTACAATCGTTATCCCGACCCAATGCAATGGAAAGTGAAAGAGAAATTGGCCGAGATCAAAGGAGTGCCTGCTTCACAAATTTTCATCGGTAACGGTAGCGATGAATGCATTGACGTTCTTATCCGCGCGGTAGCTGAACCCGGGATTGATAATATTCTTATTTGTCCGCCAACTTACGGCATGTACCAGGTAAGCGCCGATATTAATAATGTAGCTGTAAAAAAAATTCCATTAACACCCGCATTTCAATTGGACCTGCCCGCAATCGAAAATGGGATCGACGAAAACACGAAAATTATTTTTATCTGTTCTCCCAATAACCCCACGGGGAATTCACTAATCAAGGAAGATGTAGAGGTGTTATTGAATAATTATTTTGGTCTCGTTGTGATCGATGAAGCATATATCAATTTTTCCCGTTTCAGATCGTTTACGCAGGAATTGAAAGACTACCCAAATTTGGTTGTGATGCAAACGTTAAGTAAGGCCTGGGGACTTGCGGCACTGCGTGTCGGAATGGCGTTTAGTTCGGAAGAGATTATCACCGTGATGAACAAGATAAAGCCACCCTATAACATTAACCAGGCTTCACAGGATTTGGTTTTGAACGCACTTGAAGAGGTTGGCCAAGTCAATGACATGATCCGGGAATTGGTGACTCAGCGCGGTATCCTTATTGCAAAACTGGAAGCGTTGTCGGTTGTGTCTCACGTATTTCCTTCCGATGCAAACTTTTTATTGGTTCGGGTTAGTGCTGCTCAGCCAATCTATAACTTTTTACTGGGTCGCGGCATTGTTGTTCGTGATCGAAGCAAGGTGGAATTATGCGAAGGCTGTCTCCGGATAACGATTGGAACGGAACAGGAAAATGACGAACTCGTTAAGGCTTTGCAGGAATACTCATGATTTACATTGGTCAAACTATTTCAATCCTTTAATTTCACTCTCTATTCACTGTTAAATAAACGTCCCAAATAAATCTCAATGAAACGTATTGCAATTGTTATGATCGCATGCATCACTTTTATTTCAATGTCATTCATTACCCCCTGGCAAAACGGTGGTATTAAAGAAAGCATTGAACGTGGTAAAGAAGTATACGAGAGTTCGTGTATGGGCTGCCACCAGGAAGATGGAAATGGCATTCGCAATATGTCCCCGACTCTTCTGAAAACAAAATGGGTGACTGGCAACAAAGGCGTTTTGGTCCGGATCGTATTGAAAGGATTACGCGGCGGTGAAACCGAAGTAAATGGGCTCAAATTCGAAAACCCGATGCCGCCGTTAGAATCGGTCCTATCCGATCAACAAGTCGCCGATGTATTGACCTATGTCCGCAACAGCTGGGGGAATAAGGGGAGTGCGGTGAGTGCGGGGGAGGTGAGGAAGGGGAGAGGGTGAGGTTTGGGGAGTTAGGAATATGGAATGTCGAATATAGAATGTAGAATATGGGAGGCGGAGAGAAATTGATTTAGACGGATCTGGTTAGTTGTGGAAGAAAGACACGGTAGATTATAAGTTTTTTTACCATTTCTCCCGTATTTGCATCAGTAGATTGAGCTTATGAGTCAATTGAAGCCCGCGGTTAGTTTCCAGGATTTGATCGTTTGGCAAAAAGCACATCGATTTGTTTTGGGTGTTTACCGGTACACCGCAACATTCCCGCGTGAAGAATTGTATGGCTTGAGTTCGCAGTTCCGTAGGGCAGCAGTTTCGATAGCAGCCAATATTGCGGAAGGGTTTAAGAAAAGAAGCGAGCTTGAAAAGGCCCGGATTTTAAATATAGCGCAGGGGTCGTTGGAAGAGTGTGCCTATTTCCTGATTCTTTCGAAGGATTTGGGTTATGGCGAAAACAGCGAGCTCCATTTTTTGTTAGATGATACTGCACGACTTTTACAAGCATATCGCCAGGCTATCACTAAAAACCTTGGAAGGAACACAAAAAATCAAAGCTCCAATGAAAATAATACTTAGAGAAATCACGTAGTTAGGTAATGACTCCAGGTATGCCGCCCAATGGCTGCATGGCATATTCGATATTCTACATTCGATATTCGATATTCTACATTCGATATTCGATATTCTATAT
>JACMLR010000060.1 GCA_014379515.1 Chitinophagaceae bacterium | reverse complement strand
TGTGACAAAAGAGTAAACGAAAATAGCCGCTGCAAATTGCCGTGCAACTTATCCGCAATATATTTTAACAGGAAAATGATAATTACCTTTTAGATCGTTGATATCAAGCAAATTGCAATCAAAGATCAGTCACATTTTAGAAAGTAAATTGGTAAAATATTTCGTAGAAAATAACCTACCGACCTTGAGTCAGGATGCACCGAAGCATTCGCACATTCGCCATTCGTCATTCGCACATACTCATGAATTTAAGAAGCACCGAATTTGCACATTTGCACATCTCGCACATTATTTAATTCCCGCTCTCATCACCATCTCCGCCACTTTTCTCGCCATTACATCATTCCCTTTAATACTTGGGTGATTATCCTGCGGAATCGAATTCGTGGAATCAGTGTAATCAAAAAAGGTAGACACGTTTACTGTATGTGCACCGCCAGATTCGAGTTGTGACAAAAGACCATTCATTTTTACAGAGTCGATATAGTAGCCGCCACCTGGATTCTTAAGTCCTTTGTAATCGTCCCAATGCAACACAATAAATTCATCACCGCGTGATTGAATCGTTCGGTTGATTCCACCAAGCATTAGGTCCATTCGTTGATAGTCTTCCGCAGTTACATTGCTAGCGCCATTGTGCTGCGCGATGTTATTGCCAAGATCAGAGACCAACGACAATGTCCGATTCAAACTAAACAGTCGGACTAACGTCTGTGACCGCGCTGCAGAACTATGTTTGTATGCTGGCCCCAGTAAGTGAAGCGAATCGTTTTCTACCGCGAAGTAAGGATCGTTGAGGCACCAGGTGTAAATGCACTTTGCGCGAAGAAGATGGTCGGGGATAAAAGTATACACGAACACGCGCTTTTTACGATCAGGAACCTGGTTGTATTTATGTGTAAAGATTTGATACGCCTGGTGAGTACCAAAGCCAGATCCTCCAAAATTGACGGAATTATAATTAAATGTTTTACCAACCCGATAGGCCATCGTTGCGGAATCGGGCACGCCGGTAGCAAAGGTGAAACTGCACCCGAGAAAAACAAACTCAACTGAATCACGTGATGGATCTGAAAGATGATAACCGGCCCTTCTATTTACGGGCAATGTATTAAACCCCGAATCTGCCATGATCGAATAATGCGCATCGTAGATCAAATTTCCCTTCGCATCTTTTTTTGTGACGTGGAGGTCAGGTATATTTTTGATGGTAAAGCCGGTGAGCTCTATTGGGGTGTTGAAACTGCCCGAGAAATTGCCGGTTTCTGTAGGTCCAGCCTTCCGGAAAATAAACCGATAACCAGTTTCGATGATGGTAAGAGTTATAAGTATTGTGAAAAAGACGGTAAGAATGCCGTTTAAACGCTTTCTTTTTTTGGTGAATCGAAGGAGCAAAAACAGGATCACGTTTGCTGCTATGAGTATCAGGAATTTACTATCCATTCATGGGGTTTTATGCGGCTGCCAAGATAAGTCAAAATGTTGGCGAATGAAAGAGAGCAAGTGGGGAAAGTCATCATTGGCTAATTCGAGCATTTGCGAATGGCGAATTTGCGAATGTGCGAATGTGCGAATTCCCATGCGCATTCGTTCTTACTAATTAATTATCGTCATAGGGGCTGCCGTGAGGAATTCGCACATTCGCAAATTCGCAATTCGCACATGCTAATTTCCATTTCCGTCTCAACTTCCCACAAAAAAAAGCCCGCTCATAGAAATGAGCGGACTGAAGTTTATAGTTAAGTAACCGTCCAAGCTTGTTATTGTTCCGACTAGCTACAACCCATGCTATTGCCGCAATTGAGGCATTTGTAACATGTGCCGCTTCGGATCGTGATGTGGCCGCAGGTATTGCAGGCAGGTGCATCACTTTGCATATTTTTCAAGGCAGTGCTCACCATATCCATTCCGCCATTGCCATCCTTCATTACCCTGCTGGCTTTTACTGGCTCTGCTTCTTTCGGCTTGCTTGCCACAACTCTCACCTCACTTAATTCAGGTGGCTTCTTTTCGTATTCAAGTGAGGTTGGAATTTCATCCCAATCATCAGTACCTGTATTCAGCACCTCCGGTTTATCCAGCACATGAACGAGGTCGGTGCGTCCTAAATATTCGTACGCCAACGCGCGGAAAATGAAGTCGACAATTGAAGTGGTTGTTTTAATGTTTGGATGGTCGACCATACCAGACGGTTCAAAACGGGTAAAGACAAATTTCTCTACGAATTCCTCAAGAGGTACGCCGTATTGAAGACCGATGGAAATGGAAATTGCGAAACAGTTGAGCATGCTACGCATTGTTGCACCTTCTTTTGCCATATCGATGAAAATCTCACCGACAGTTCCATCACCATATTCACCGGTACGAAGAAACAGTGCCTGACCATTGATCTTTGCTTTTTGAGTAAAGCCGCGACGTTTTGCAGGAAGCGTTCTTCTCTCAACAATCGTGGCGAGTGCGCGCTTTAGTTTTGTATCAGGAGAAGATTGAACTCTTTTCTGAACTTCAGCCAACAAATCTTCCACGGTAAGCTTTGCCATATCCACAATATTGGATTCAACATTGCTCATTGATTGTGCAGATGCGTCTTCGACTTCGTCTGTCTTTTTCTTCTTGTCGCTTTTATTGCTGAGTGGTTGTGAAAGTTTTGAGCCATCGCGGTACAAGGCACAAGCTTTCAATCCAAGTTGCCAGCTAAGCATGTATGAATCAGAAATTTCTTCAATTGAAGCTTCGTTAGGAAGGTTGATGGTTTTAGAAATTGCACCACTAAGGAACGGCTGCGCTGCTGCCATCATACGAATGTGGCCATGTGCATGAATGAAACGCTCGCCTTTTTTACCGCATTTGTTTGCGCAATCAAAAACAGAGAGGTGTTCATCTCTCAACATCGGAGCACCTTCGATTGTCATTGTTCCGCAAACGTAATCGTTTGCTGCTTCGATTTGGTCATCGGAAAAACCGAGTGCTTCCAACAGATTCCACTCGAAATTGAAATATTGTTCTGGTTTGAAGCCAAGGCGTTTGAGGCATTCTTCACCAAGATTATAAACATTGAACACAAAACCGATTTCAAAAGCAGCGCCAACTGCACTATCCAGTTTTTTGATCTCTTCTGCAATGAACCCCTTCTCACTTAAGGTTTGATAATTCACAAATGGTGCTCCGGCAAAAGTTCCGGAACCAACCGCATATTTAATAATGGCGTCGCTTTCTTTCGCCGTATATCCAAGATTCTTAAGCGCGGCCGGTACAGACTGGTTGATGATCTTGAAATAGCCACCACCGCTTAATTTTTTGAATTTAACGAGCGCGAAATCAGGTTCAACACCTGTAGTATCACAATCCATCACGAGACCAATTGTACCTGTTGGTGCAATTACCGTTGTTTGAGCGTTGCGATAACCGTATTTCTCTCCCATTTGAACCGCTTCGTCCCAGGCGCGGGTTGCAGCAGTCAACAGATAGTCAGGGCAGTATTGAGCTTTGATACCTTGTGGCTTAACGCTTAATTTTTCATATTCATCAGCATCGTATGCAGCAAGACGGTGATTGCGCATTACACGCATCATGTCTTCCCGATTTTCTTCGTAGCGGGCGAATGGTCCGAGAATCGATGCAAGCTCTGCAGAAGTTTTGTAAGTGACGCCGGTCATAATTGCAGTGAGCGCACCAGCAATGCCACGTGCTTCTTCACTATCGTAAGCGATACCCATTACCATCAGCATGCTGCCGAGGTTCGCATAACCAAGGCCCAGCGTTCTGTAATCGTACGATAATTGCGCTACTTCTTTTGAAGGGAACTGCGCCATCAATACTGACACTTCAAGAACTACGGTCCACAAACGGGATGTGTATTCGAAACCTTCTACATCGAAGGAATTATCTGCTTCATTAAAAAACTTACGGAGGTTAACAGATGCCAGGTTACATGCTGTATTATCCAGGAACATATACTCACTGCAAGGATTAGACGCATTAATGCGACCGCCTTGTGGGCATGTATGCCATTCATTGATCGTGGTATCATACTGCGTGCCGGGATCAGCGCAACGCCATGCGGCATAGGAAATTTGGTTCCATACTTCTTTAGCAGGAATTTTTTTCATTACACGACCGTCCATTCGCGCTGTCAGTTCCCAATCTTCATCGTTCTGTAATTTTTCAAAGAAAGAATTAGGGATACGAACGGAGTTATTGCTGTTTTGCCCGCTTACAGTGCGATAAGCCTCGCCCTCGTAATCGCTTGGGTAACCGGCATTGATTAATGCGCCGACTTTCTTTTCTTCTTCAACTTTCCAGTTAATGAATTCCATGATCTCGGGGTGATCGATATCCAGGCAAACCATTTTAGCTGCACGGCGTGTTGTACCACCACTTTTGATTGCACCTGCTGCGCGATCGCCAATTTTCAGAAAACTCATTAAACCAGATGAGGTGCCACCACCACTCAATTTTTCGCTTTCTCCACGGATACTGGAGAAGTTAGTACCAACACCACTACCATATTTGAAAATTCTTGCTTCGCGAACCCATAAATCCATGATACCACCATCGTTTACGAGGTCATCGTCGACACTTAAGATAAAACACGCATGTGGTTGCGGACGCTCATATGCTGAAGTTGATTTTTTCAACTGGCCATCCACAGCATCTACATAGTAATGTCCCTGGGGCTTTCCTTTAATACCATAGCTTTCATACAAACCACTATTGAACCACTGCGGACTATTTGGAACGCAAGCCTGATTAAGAATGCAATAAACCAGTTCTTCATAAAAAACCTGTGCATCCTGGGTAGAAGCGAAATATCCATAACGTTCGCCCCAAACTCTCCAACAATTTGCCATACGATGTGCAACTTGTTTTACCGAACCTTCGCGACCACTTGAGCCATCCGGTTGCGGAACGCCCGCTTTGCGGAAATATTTTTGAGCCAATATATCAGTAGCGATTTGACTCCATTGCTTTGGCACCTCCACATTGTTCATCTCGAATACCACTTCACCCGAGGGATTGCGGATAACAGATGTACGATAATCGTATTCGAACTGATCGAATACATTCACATTTTCTTTGGTGAAGCGACGGCTAAACTGTAAGCCCTTCACATTTTTTTTACTTGCCATGATCCGCGTATTTGGTGTGGTTGATATTTTTTCGAAACGGGGAAAACGAAAATATCTTTACAAATTGGTTTTTCCTTCTTTGAAATATGCACAGGCTGTGGATAAGAGAAAAGTC
>JACMLR010000059.1 GCA_014379515.1 Chitinophagaceae bacterium | reverse complement strand
ACCCGGTCAGAATTTCCATCCCACAGCCGAAACGATGTGATGACACAGCTTCCTGCATTGAAGAAAAAATATCTTACCTACAAATCCTTTGCCGAGGCTACGCTCGACCAGGTATTTACGAAAGAAGTGCTGGATAAATCGTACAAGCTAACTGCTACCTACAGCCTAAGCTCATATATCGAAAACAAAGGGAATGGCAAATTCGTGGTTCATGCACTGCCCGCGGCAGCGCAGTTATCGCCATTAAATGGAATTGTTATTGATGATGTGAATGATGATAGCCATTTGGATATTGTGGCGGTGGGAAATGATTATGGGACTGAAGTATCCACCGGGAGGTATGATGCGTTGAATGGGTTAGTGTTATTGGGTGATGGGAAAAATGGGTTTAAGTCGGCTCAACTAAACACAACAGGATTTTATGTCCCGGGAAATGCAAAGGGATTGGTACAATTGAGTGGTGTCGGAAATGAGCGGTGGTGGATTGCTTCTCAGAATCGGGATTCGGTGAAAGTTTTTAAATCAGCAAAGCCGGGGCAATGGATTTCAGTGAAGTCAACTGATAAGATTCTGAAATACACAATGCCAAATGGCAAACAGGTTCGGAGAGAATTGAATTGGGGATCTTCGTTTTTGTCGCAGTCGACCAGGAAGGTTTTTGTGCCAAGTAATGCGAAAGATATTGTTTTAAAATAGGGTTAATTATTAGCATGTGCGAATGGCGAATTGCGAATGTACGAATTCATCAATTTGAACAGTCTGCCTACTCCGCGGGAACCCACGCGTTTTAAGACCTGTAATAGATGCACGAATTCATTTTGTATTCGCTGTGCCGCCGCGAGAACTTCCAAAATTTCATCGCAACCTATTCCGCAGCACAACAAAACCTCTTGCCACTTTTCCGTCTTTTTCAATTTTTCTTCCGGGGATATTCATCCCACCCAATACCACATCCTGGTCGCCGTCCCCATCCGCATCGCCCACATCCATCGTTATCCAACCATGCGTATTTACACCGGATACGGTTGATGCTGTGAATTGCCACATACTTCGTTGTTCCAGGTAAACAAACGATTCATTCAATTGCCTGGGATCAGGGAAATAGGAAATTGCGGCGATGTCTAAGTCTCCATCTCCATCGAAGTCACGCGCCATTGCTTTATAACAACCATTGATTGGAAAAAAGTACTGCTTTTTGAAATTCCACTTGCCATCGTTTACAAAAATGTACACCCCGTGATAATTCTTTAATGCCTTTGCAGAATAATCGGCATTGTCGCCGGCTGTATATAAAATGTCTTCGTCCCCGTCCTTATCGAAATCAATCAATTCAAAATAACTGGAACCATTAAGCGGCGAAAACTTCACCAGTTCGCGCGATTCGTACTTACCGCTGTCTTGATTGCGTAAAAGGTAAATTCCTTCGTTTGCTTGCGCCATCAAAACTACAATATCGAGCTTACCATCTTTCTCGACGTCAATAATCTGTGCGTGTAGTGCGCCGGGTCGTTCTATTAATGGTTTTCGGCCATCAATAGTTTGGATGAAAGCTCCCCCTTTCACCTGGTTACCGAAACCACAAATCAGCACGGAGGGTGCCGCCAACAAAAGTGATTGCACAGGCCTGGGTAAAGAATCAGCAATTAATGTTGTTTTAAAGTCGGTGGCATTTCTATCGATACTAAATGAGTGAACCGACCCCGTCAGTTCATCATTCGGATGCATGATTCCAATATAAGTCGCGATGCCGGTGCGAGTACCAGGATGCTTTGGATAAATACCAAAGTCCATATCAACTAAAACATTTTTCAGGCGGTGGCGCGAAACAAGCTGTAAAGTTTTGGCATCATACATATTGAGGCTTGAATCAATGGCATCCGCGATATAGATTCGTTGATTGGTTGAATCGATCTTCACCATACTGGTTGCTGGCAAATCGGAAGTTTGCTTTCCCGGCAATTGAACAACGAACCTATCCGTAGTGAGGTTCACTAGTGGGCGGTTTTGTGCAGGCATTGAATCTGGTGCATGCTGATTGTAATAGTAAATGAGTTGTCGCCACTCATCGATTGAAATTGCATTAGAACTATCGAAGCCGGGCATTGTTGTTTCATACATAATATCCAACCCGAGTTTTGGGGCCATTGCGGGCAACACATCGTTTAGCCACGTTGATTTATCGAGTAATGAAGGTTCAGGAAAGAGGTGACACGATGAACACCATTTTGTTGCGAGAGCGGCGCCATCTTCCGCACGCTTTTTTCTTGTGTTTAAGGTGCAGGATAATATCAGAACAGCTGCACAAAGAAAAAAGCCAATT
>JACMLR010000007.1 GCA_014379515.1 Chitinophagaceae bacterium | reverse complement strand
GCAGCGATTGACAATGGTGTGGAATTGTAATTGCTTACAGCGCTATCAGCTATTATAAATTGATTTCTTTTGAAGCTGCTATCTATAGAGCCGTTATCAAAATTGCAGTTTTCTTTTAGGCTTAAACTGCTTGGGTATTCATCAAAAACTATATAAAAAATGTCAGGCCTGGCTGAATCTGCGATTGTTGGCAATTCTGTTACTGGTTGCTGTTGCCTGTTTTGGACGAGCCGCAGTTCATCGCGCCGGAAACTATTTACTACAAGCATAACAGTTTCATAAGAAGTGATTAGGGCGAATAAAAGAAAGAGATATTTATTTATAGTGATGAATGTGGAACTTGATTTTCGGATGGCGACGATACCGACAATTAGTGCCAGCAAAAAAAACGGCAGTAGGAAAGTGTAGGAAGAAAAAAACGCTGGGAGGCTGGTTGACTTTATAAAATCGTGAAAACTTCCGAAGAAGAAAAAAATGATTAATGCCAGTATGGACCAGAACACCGCCTTTTCATTTTTTTTGAATAAGTAAATAGCTAGCGCGAGCAGGCAAATGCTGAGACCGCCGTAGTATAGAGAGTATTTAACAATAAGGTGGGTTGGAAGAAGCCCGAAATATTCATTGACGATGTGCAGTATAAAAAACGCAGAAACAAGGATCGGGGTTAATAAGTAATGTGGTGCTTTACTTTTCATGCGGTTAGCGATCTTTTAATTGAATAACCGAATCGGTTAAAATGGGAAACCGCTGATTGAACATTTTATTGAACGCTGATCGAAATAAGTTTACGGATGTCATGCTATCATATAGGCTGGAATATTGATGATCCGGGTAATAGATTGCATTAAGATTTCGGAAAATATGCTTTTCATTGGTAAGATGGTTTTCACGAAAGCCATGATCGCTTAATAACATGATTGTTGACCGGGGGTTGCTTGTTTGAATCGTTTCAACCAGTTCTTTTATCTTTAAGTTCACATAACGAACATATTCAAGGTAAGATGCCGGCGGATTCGGTTTGAATTCATTGTATACAACCGTATTGTCACGTTCTTTTCCGAAACGATCATAAAAATATGGCGGATGTGGCATGTAGAAATGTACGTAGAAGAAACGGGGTTTCTTTTGTTGCGCTCGTGCAGCCTGGATAGTTAAATCCTGGAAATTGTTATTGTTTTCTTTATGCTTGAAGAAGTGGTTCCGTGTAACGAGATTGAACGGCCATTTTGTTGCCAGCAGCCAACCAATGTCTTTATTCATATGAGCAAACAACGTACGATCGGCAATCAATTTTGTTTTTAGCGGAAGAAAGGACTGATCTACCCGAGAAGGGTTGCCTGCAAGGTCAAAAACTGAGAAGTTGACAATCTCATAACCGTGTGCGTCAAGAAATTTGATCACTTTATTATCGCGAATTAGCAAAGTGCAATTCGCATAATCATCGGCTGTAACCGCTTTTGGATTGGCGAGTCCTTCAAGATAAGTCATGTTCAGTGCCGATGACATTGAGAATGGCGTGAAGTTATAATTGGATCGGCTATGTTTTTGTACACTGAATCGCTTATTGAGTAGAAAAGAGTCAAGATCGTTATCAAAGTTGTATTGCTCTTTCATTGAGATTGAGTTCGTGTACTCATCATACAGTACAAAATAAATATCAGGCTTCTCGCACGTGTCACAAACCTTGTATTCGTTTTCTTTGGCGAAGCTATAAACGGAAAGACCTTTTTGAGCGTTTCCAGTTGCTTTCCAGATGGCGATCCCAACATCAACCCCGATATAGATAAGAAACAATGCGTTTAAATAGATGCTAAAACGTTGAAAAGGCTTTTTCGATTTTCTAAAAATAATAAACAGAACAAAAAGAATGATGAGTGCCGTCGAAAGTAAAAAGCTATACCTCGTAAACAATTTTACAGGTGAGTTTGCTTTCATGAATTCATGAATAGCAGCGAAAAAGAAAAAGAATAACATCCAGAATACAGTTATCAGCGCGGCCCTGTTCCAACTTCTAAAGAAGAAATAAGAGAATAGCGCAATACTCATTGTCAGGAACAGGTAGGAGATAAGGAGTAATCCCGCTTCCTTAATATCGACAAATCCATAATTTTCCACGAAGCCGTGGAGAACAAAAAACGTCGGCAGCAAAAAAAGATAAAGTGGATATTTTCGAATGATCTTCATCATATTTTATATTCTTTCCAGGCTGTATAGAACGCGGAATGTACCAGGTATCACTTGTTTTTTTCGAATCGAATAATGACGCAGGAAACTTTTTTCGAAACCACGCTCATCGTAGTCGTCAAAAACATCTTCCCTGCTTGAAAGTAATTGTTTTACTTTTTCGTCTTCCCTCGGCACAAATTCGACAATAAGAATTTTTCCAAAGCTTGCGAAATAGTTTGCTACCAGGTCGAACGGGATATTTTTGCCAATAACAAGATGATGAATCAGTGCTAATGCGAGTACCACATCGCTTTTCATTCTTGACCCGAATGCAGCACGTTCATTATTTCCGAATCCAATTGCAGGTGACGGATTCGAAAGGTCGATTACAAGCGGCAAAATATTGGTTGATTTTGTTTCCTTCGCGTACGCGTACAAACCATTGATGCATTTGCTATCGCTATCTGCAGCAACAACATCTTTACCCATGCTTGCTACTAAACGTGTAAAGTGTCCATCATTTGCTCCGAGATCAAGCACAGTTGAAAATTCCATTCCCGTCAAAAATTCGGTTACCAGTTTTTCTTTTGCAGCAAGATATTGAGGTCCGAGGATGGTTTCGTCGTAATAGTTGCTCCAGGTTGTTTGTTCTGAGTATCGATTTTTCAATCCCTTGATGATTGACTCAAGATGCAGGATCACATTCATCAATTTGGTTTTGGAGAAAGTGATACGGGGATTCGGTTCCTGCTTTCGTTCCGAAACATTCCGTTGCAACAATACGTGCAGCCGCACGCCTAAGTTCCATTTACTTCTCCATGGCAACAAGCGGGCGGTCAATGATGCAGAAATGCCGGTGTGATGTGCTGACAACAACGGGATCATATCCGTTTTCAGGTAGTGCTCCAGGTACAAGGGAAATAAAAACTGTTCGCAGAACTGTCTGTATGCTACCCAGGGTTTCTCAGGATCGTATTTTCCGAAAGAAAGCGTATCGATAAATACAGGTCTCCCTTTATGAAATTGAATATTAAAAGCTGTTGCATCTTTTAATATCATTCCATGCGTAATTGCAGTTTTTAATATTGAGAGAGTGAGCAGTGCTGCATCTCTCAATTGGTCGAAACTCCATTCATAGGGATAAGAAATATGTTCGAGTTGTTCCGGCAGAATTGTGGTAAACCATTCATTGTCTCCCGTAAAATTATCGGCGACGGCTGAATGAGAAAGCAATTGTTTTTGCGAAGTAAGTTTGGCATAAAGTCCAGAGTCAATTAGCAGTTTGAACTCATCGGCATACCGTTGATTGACCTGCCGGTAGATTTTTCCACCGGATTCAAAAATAAAACCTGCTGGATCTTTAAATGATGCGGGATGGCGAACGATCTTATTCATCAGGCTTGTCCTCAACAGGCGGCTCTTCTTTTTTGCGGGTAAAGAAAGCTTTGATCTGCCACCAGAGGTTTTTAAAATAAAAGAGTGCTCCCAATATTGCAGCAATAATTACCTGGACAAGATAACTGCCACTACCTGGATCCACATAAAGCAAAATCATATTAACTATCACAGGTAATTCAGGTTTGTGTTGGGAGATAAAGTTAACAAAGTTTCATACATCAGGCGGATCGTCTGTTCAATATCATTCCGGTGCAGCATTTCAACCGTTGTATGCATATACCTTAATGGAATTGAGATCAAAACGGACGGACAACCATCATTCGAATATGCAAATGAGTCTGTGTCGGTGCCAGTACTCCGGCTCAATGCGCGCCACTGAACCGCAATTTTTTTATCTTTTGCTACATTTTCGACATGAGAAAGTAGTTTGTTATGAACAGCAGGCGCATAGGCAAGTGAAGGGCCTTTACCTGTTTGTACATCACCTTCAATGTTCTTATTGATCATCGGCGTACTCGTATCATGTGTAACATCTGTTACAATCGCAATATTTGGTTTGATACGGCGGGCAATCATTTCAGCACCGCGCAGTCCAATCTCTTCCTGAACGGCGTTTACAACATACAAACCGAAAGGAAGTTTCTTCTTATTTTCTTTTAGTAGTCGCGCAACTTCTGCAATCATGAATCCACCAACACGGTTATCAAATGCCCGACCAATATAATTTCCATTTGCCAATTCGTCGAATCCGTCGCGATACGTAACAACAGCGCCAACATGAATACCTAATTCTTCCACTTCTTTGCGGTTGCGAGCGCCACAATCCAACCAAATATTATCTGTGCGGGGCTGCGTTTCTTTTGAATCTGACCCGATTCTCGTATGAATTGCCGGCCAGCCAAATACTGCCTTTACCTGCCCCTTTTTTCCATGTATCAGTACACGCGATGCCGGCGCAGTTTGATGATCAACACCGCCATTACGTTTCACATAAATCAAACCCTCAGCAGTAACATAGTTTACAAACCAGCTTATTTCATCAGCGTGAGCTTCAATGACAACTTTAAATTTATGATCCGGGTTGATGATTCCAACAGCAGTTCCATAAGGATCGACATAATGTGTATCAACATACGGTTTCAGGTATTCGATCCACAATTTTTGACCCCAGGTTTCAAAACCTACCGGCGACGCATTGTTGATATAGTTTTTCAGAAACTCCAATGAAGCATTTCCGAGTATGGATTTTTGTGTTGCCTTTCCACGAACCTGTTTTGCCATATGTTTTTATTGAAGCTTCAAAAATAATCAAATTGGAAGGAAAATAATGAACGGTGCTGAAATCATCATCAATCCATCCAACACGAAATAATATAAATAGTCAGAATGATTTTTACGAGCTACGGGATACAGCGCCGCAGTAAGAAGCGCAGGTGCAATAAGCAATGCAATTACCAGTAAAGTAAAACCCTTAAGATATAGTAATGCCGTAGTGCCGCAACAAAGGAAAACGCATAATAAAAAAAGCTGCGTGATTTGTTTTTCTTTAAGCAGTGTTACTACACTTCTGATTCCTTCCTTGCGATCCATCTCACGGTCCCTGTAATCAAATACAATGCAGATTGCATAGATCAGGAAAAATCGGCTAATACAAAAAATGAAATTTTGTCCTTCCAGTGGACTATCAGAAACAAGCACCGGCATGAAGCAGGTAACATAGGTCCAAACAGCAGCAAGAAAAACTGTTTTGCCCACGGCTATCTTGCGCAACTTATGGAAAACCGGGTGTGGAAATTTTGGAGCGGAGTAGAGAAAGGTGAGTCCGGCCGCGGGCAGTATCCATTGCCATTCACCAAGCAAACTGATTGAAAAAAACCCCATTCCGATGCCGCCAACTATTATCAGTATGAAATGAAGGTGTCGATGCCTTGCGGTCCAGGATGAACGAAGTTTTTCCGTTGCAACAAATGGGGTAAAATACCAGTGCGTATTATAACTACAAAGGGTAGCGAAGAAAACAAAAGGCAGTAAACCCGGTTGGTGAATCAGTCCAAGCAAGTGCCAGGTTTGATAAACCATCAATACTGCGCAAAGCGAAATATAGATACTTGAAAAAAGAAAGAAATTGAAAACTCGTTGCGCCATTATGCGCAAAAATAGCCAGCATTCACTAATTGCGGCCGATAACTACTACACCAGTTATTGCGGTGTCGCTCACATTACCTGCAGCATCCCGAACGGCAAACCGAATTTGAAGCGTATCATTTTCGGCATTCGGAGGAAACCCAGGATTTTCTGCTGATATGAGGTGATTTTGATACTCCATTGGAATCCGGATGCTGCCTTTGCTGCGTTTGTCAAACTCGGGAATAATGAGAGAAAATGTGTCGCGAAGTGTTGGAAGTACTTTTTGGTTGAGTCGAAGTTTTTGAACAAAAACGCTACTTAAATCACCTTCTTTATCGGTGAAATCCATGGTCACAAAAAGGCCGCCGCCGGTCGGTACAAAATTCGCGTCCAGGGCCTGAAGGTCAATGCTAGGTCTTGTGTCCACCTTATCTTTGTCGCACGCAACGAAGAAAAGAATTGCAATAAGAAAGAGGGAATAGCGACGCATAACTATAATTGTTGTGTACAAATTTAACGGCTTGCCCGCGATATTAGGTATATGATTTGTGAATTTGAGCATAATATTTTCTCTTTTGATCTTGATGATTTCGACTCACTGGCATTGCGCATTTTTGAGTTTCAATACAGGAATAACAGCCTGTACCGCCAGTTCACCGATGCCATATATACGGATATAAGCGATATAAAGTTGGTGACACAGATACCTTTCTTACCCATTCAGTTTTTTAAAGGGCATGAGGTGAAGACTGGAGAGTTCAATCCCCAAACCGTCTTTGAAAGCAGCGGCACCTCTCAAACCATAAACAGTCGCCATCTCGTTCGGCAATTGAATATCTATCAGCAAAGCTTTTCCACTGGTTTCCGTCTTTTTTATGGAGATGTAAAGGAATACTGCATTCTTGCATTATTGCCAGCTTACCTCGAGCGGCAGCACTCATCCCTTGTAATGATGGTGGATGAATTGATCCGCAAATCGGCACATCCCGACAGCGGTTTTTATTTGTACGACCATGATAAGCTCTTCGACACCTTGCAGCGTTTGGAGGCTGCAGGTCAGAAAACAATATTGATCGGCGTAACCTTCGCCTTACTCGATTTTGCGGAAAAATATTCTCTTCCCTTAAAACATACCATCATTATGGAAACGGGAGGAATGAAAGGACGACGGGAAGAACTTGTGAGGGAACAAGTACATCAATTATTGACTGTATCATTCGGCGTAGAATCGATCCATTCGGAATATGGTATGACTGAATTGCTATCGCAAGCTTATTCAAAAGGGAATGGACTTTTTCAATCGCCGCCATGGTTGAAAATAGTTTTGCGGGATGAAGATGATCCGCTTACTGTTTCATTGCAATCGCGTCGTGGCCTTATCAATGTCATCGACTTCGCAAATATTTATTCCTGCTCGTTTATTGCAACGGATGATGTCGGCCAATTGCATTCGAATGGAGATTTTGAAGTGCTGGGGCGCCTGGACAATTCGGATATCCGCGGGTGCAGTTTGTTATTGAGCGCTGATTGAAAATTTTTCGTCACGGATTTGGATTCCGCTAAAAAGATTACGCCCCTTCAGGGCTGTAATGAATTACGGTGCTCCAAGGGGCTGCGCCCCTTGCTATGCGATGACGCCCCCTTCGGGGGCTGGGTTCAATTGCGCATGTTGCCTGTTGCATTCTCTCTTTTTGAATTTTCTGTTCTGCCTCTTGTCGCGGGTGGTTGAATGGTCAGATATTATCTATTGAAGAATATTTCGCCCCTGCAGGGCTACAGTTCCCGAGGGGGGCGTTTCGATGGGCTGTCGCCCATCGCTATTATATTTCACCCTTACAGGGCTTGAAGAAGATGGTAAATATTTTCCGCGATATTCCACGCTTTACTCTTTGGATACCAACATTAGTAGGATTATACTAACGTTTGATTCTAGTATCCACACTTGCGCATTACGATTTGGTTCGGCGCATTGAAAACATATCCCGTCCTTCCAGGGCTGTAATCATCTCCATTTGTTTTCGATGGGCTATCACCCATCGCTATTATATTTCGCCCTTAGAGCGCTTTAAGATCATTGTAAAAATTTCACCCCTATTCCACTCTTGCCTCCCCGGAACAACTACATTATTAGGATGATATAGACTATTGTTGTAATTGTCGAGGTGATTAATCACGATCAACGTTATGTTGTCGACTGATTCGTTGGTTCCATGATTTATTCGTTTATCAATTGCATTTAACATCACGAACTTGGGCATTGCCCTGAAAGGGCAACATATAACAGCGATGGGCGATAGCCCATCGTAATGAACACCCCACGGACTAAAGCCCTGTAAGGGCGGGATACCAGAATCAAAATGATTTAAAATCAATTTGCGAATATTGAATTGCTGTGATCTGTTTGCGCGTCACCGTGTGGTTCGGGCCCCTTGAAAACATATTTCGCCCTTACAGGGCTGCAATCATCTCTATTTGTTTTCGATGGGCTGTCGCCCATCGCTATTATATTTTGTCCTTTCAGGATTTAAGGCAAGTGCACGATCACGGCAGTTCAACAAAATCAATGTAATCCGCACACAAGAATTCGCACATTAAGTTCGTGCATTTCGCACAGAGTGCTCCACTACATTTCGCACATTTTGCACATTTCGCACAT
>JACMLR010000058.1 GCA_014379515.1 Chitinophagaceae bacterium | reverse complement strand
TCCAAGGGTGAGTAAATTGCAAAGCCCGGAATATGCTGCAGTATTCTGAGGATAGGCGAGGAGCGATATTCCATCTGCCAGATCGAGTCGGCATCCTACGATAAGCCGAATACCGTTTGCTTTTGCAGCAACATGTGCACGAACAATTCCGGCAAAACTGTTTCTGTCTGTTATGGCGATTTCTGAATAACCCATTGCAGCAGCCTGATCCACCATTTCATCTGGATGCGACGCTCCCCTTAGAAAGGAAAAATTACTTGTTACCTGTAGTTCACGATAGCGCATACCTTATTCTTGATTCAGTATCACAATTGTCATCAGTATTGATCATGGATCTTCAATTGGTGTCCTGGATTAAAGGATTATAGGATTAAAGGATTTGTAAAAAAGACCGATTGATCTTCAGCAAACCGGGCATGGTGTCATGCAAAGTATCCGTGTAAAAACCATTGCTGTGGTATTTCAGCACCATAATGACCCGAACGAAAAATCCAGAACCTGCTTCCTTCTTCATCTTCCAAAACATAATAATCACGATGCTCGCCTGTGCCAAGCCACCACTCCTGTTCAATTCTCTCTGGTCCATCAGCTTTGATCACCTTATGAAGTTTTCCCCGATAGCGGAAAAGCATCGGAGGATAGTCGGGTATGGGAGCTGTTACCTGTATTGCATCAGGATGGGAAAGTAATTGTAACGGTCTTGGTCGGTCGATTTTCCATGGTGTTGTCGGTTGTTGATCAATTGAACCGGCGAGTTTCACTGATCGTTCAGGCCAGTAATGCTCATCTGGCAGATAGCGACGAATGCTTGTTGAGCCAAATTTCCCAGTGATCCGATCTAACAGTTCACAGATCTCATCATCATTCAATCCTTTTGAATTCTCCCAAAGTCTTGATGCAGTTGTAACGACAGGTTCGATATTTTTTGCTTCGAGAATAAACAATTCAATTCCCAATGCAGGTTCGATCGTTGAAATTTTATCTTCGAATAGTTTAAAGAGATGTTTGATATTATGTGAAGGTCGATTTGTTCCGATCTCAATCGATTCAACAATACCATCAACCCGATAACATTTGAAGATCGCAATTCTCAATCCCTTTCCTTCTTGTTGCATTCGGTGCGATAAGGTTTCAAGCAATTGTTGCAGCGCAATTTCAATTCCTGTTGCTGTTACAATTGGTTCGAGGCATGGAAGCCGTTCCTGGTAGGGCTCGATTGGATGTATCGGTTCGATTGTTTCCTCTTCTTTACCAATTGCCTGGTCGAGACGCTGAATGAAGGGTTGTCCGAATCTTCTTCTCAAAGCAGCTCGTGGAATGCGAATAAAATGATCAATCGTTCTTAAGCCCAGTCTGTTTAATCGTTCTACAACATCAATTTCAAGTCGAAGCGCCTGTGGTGGAAGCGGTAACAATTCATTGATTTGTTGAGCAGGTTCAGAAATAGAAAAGTTTCCAAAACGTGCAATTGCCCATGCTGCGCCAATGGTATCTGCTATTGCAAGATTTACTTCGTACCCTAATCGTTCAAATCGTTTCTTGATTTCATCCAGGTATCTTTTTTCACCTTCCCAAAGATGAGTGCAACCGCTTCCGTCAAGTATCAAACCATCGGGGGGATGAGTAGCAACAATTGGAGTAAAACGAATACAGTACTCTGCTAATTGGTCTAATAGTTTCGAGAAGAATGCAGGTTTATCCCTAAAGGCTTGCAACGACGGAATCATTGCACGAGCATCGGCAAGAGCAGTTCCCGGGTATACCCCAAGGTTCATAGCCAACCGGTTGGCTTGGGTAATTAGTAACCGTCCGCGATCGGGATTGGCTAATACAAAAGGCACTGATCTTAATCCTGGTCGCTGGATAGTGAACCAGTTCGTCCGAAAATGACGTAACGAAATTGAAACAAACCTCTTTCCCATTTCACACAATTTTTCTTTCCAGCATAACGGTTTCGGGTACCTGAATGATTCTGAACTTGCCTTTTCTCCATTCGACATCCCATGCACCTGGTTTGCCGTTTTTAATTTTGAGTAACTCAACTTTCCATCGAGCAAATCCGACACCGGGGAGATTTGTTGGTGGTTCTGACGGAAGCGGACTAATGCGCCAACGTGAAACGAATGAATTTGCATCGACAATGCGGGGCTGTCGCCGGATAACAAAACCAGTGACGCGACTTTTTTCAACTGCGAGTTGGAGTCTCCTCGATGAGATAAAACTGATGTCTGAAATTTCACCAACCACCGCAGCCAATGCGTCACATTTCAACGCCTCTTCCATCGTCCACAATAATTCCTTGTCTTTTTTAAGATCGATGAAGATTATTTTATCGGGTTGGATATTGAAAGATGGTAATGCAGGAGGAAAGCAGGTACGATCTTTACTAATCCAAAGAACAACGCGATCTGGATTCATTAGCGTAGAAAGAATACCTGAGACAAAACCAAGCGAACAGCTTTGTTGGTGTGTTGATTCTGCTAGAAATTCATGAATTGCAGCAATCGGAAATTGATTATTGGGAAAGGCTTGATTAATTGGTCCAAGTTGTACGTGCTGCCCGTCGGCACGTATTGAACTTTTGAATCCTTGCATTCGCAGGATGTCTTGTTGCAACTGGGAAATGATATCATGGTTCGGCTCTCGCATCGGGTTCTAAATTCATTATCAGAGAGCAATAATACTAAAATATTTAGCAAACTCGAAGAGGTTTTGACCCTTTGTTGAAGAGGATTTTCTTGGAAATGAGTAAGAGGGTGAAATCCAGCGCGTTGAGGTCGTGAATTAGTTAAGGATAGAAAGGCCTATCGATTCATCGTACTGCTTTACAGTCGTTATTATAAACGTCGAAAATTTCGTTCATGTAGTTCGGATTTTGTCGAAGTGCCTTTCTGAATTCTGAAGTTTTCAAACTAATCATGTCCATGGATATAGGGCAATCGGCCACATGTTCTTTTATTTCTTTTGGACCGGCCAAAATTGTTATCGGCGCTCCATCACCCTTTTGAATATAATGATTCGTACGGGTATACGACGTCGTTCTTCCACCTGACATATCCATACTTTCGACAAATTGTATGTACACATTCAGTTTCCCACGAACGAGGCGCCGAATAAAAATCTTTTCATAACGGATAAAGTAAATTCCATCTTTCTGGTATCCCTTTACATCCAAAAACTTAAATTTCTCGGCATCCAATATAACTTCAGCTTTGGAAAACATTCCATCTTTCCATCCTACTTTATCACCATAAATTTTTTTGCCATCGTTCATTTCAACAAAATTTCCTTTGCTGACATCACCTTCTACTTTGTTTTTGTAATTGAATGCTCCATAGTGTAATTGGTTAACCTTAAGTTGAGCGCTGCAACTCAAGCCAATGAAAAGAAGAAAGCAAAAAATTGAAAGCCTGGATTTAATTGATAGCATGTTTTTAGGTTGAGGGTAGGTGTTATAATTTCTTTTTCTGAGTCAGTGTGATTGAAATCTAATTTACAACATACCGAATACTACAAACATTTCGCCATTTGTCAATTGCTTTACTGCGCCAGCTTCATCATAAAGTTTGCAGGTAAACTCCATCTTCACATCCCGATACACCCGTCCAAGTGCATCAAAGGAATCTGCAACACTGATAATCTTAAATGTGCTTCCCGTCTGGTTCGCCGTTCCGTTGATCGTACTCCACTCTTTTCCGGTTGGATCAGTCCAAAAAATCTGGATTCCATTTCCGTCATTATAGCTGGGAGGTGCATATGGGTAATTACCAGGGCTAAAATAAGCTGTGAAAGTTGCGGGAGTTGCATTGCTATAGTCAAGCATCTTTCCCTTGCTTACACCGATTTCAGTGAAACCGGCAGGTAAGGGACGGTTCATGTAATTTATTCCTGCACCAAAAACTACTTCATTCATTCCACCCATTCCGGATCCTGCTTCGTAGTCATTGTCATCTGTTACAGTTTGAGAATAGTTCACACCGCCAATCGTGGCTTTGTAATAATAGTCGCCTGTGCTACCTCCACCAGTATTGGCAGGCATCACGGGCACAGCAACAGTGCATGTCGCTCCTCCAATGCTAAGTGCAAATTCAGAATTCCCCGCAGCTACCGGGGTGCCCCCTCCCGAAAGGGTGATTGACTGGTTGCCAATATCAGTGAACGTTCCTGCACCCGCAAAAACAAAACCATTGACTAATCCGGTGCTGTATGTCCATGTTCCGATTTTGGTAACATTGACCGTAATAGTTAGTACGGCGTTCGACGTTAATGCCTTACCTGCTTCATAAATTCCAACCAGCGTTGCATCCGAACAGGCAGCACCTACCGGGACCAGAGCAAATGCTGCCGAACCACCCGTACTGCCACCAGCGTTTGGCTTTTGAAAGGAAACTTCCTTTTGACATCCCACGATGCAAATCAGAATAAAAAAAATGAGACTAAGACGTAATGAAAAGTTTCGGGTAATGAATGCTAAGTGCATTGTAGCTGGAGTTTAATTTATTTGCGAAAGTGCGCGCAAATATAGCACATTTCAAGGGCGTGAATCCGTCCCTTCTTGTGCAACCACGGGGTGAATATGGTGTCGAAATGATTTGAAACGAAAATGCTTCCGTACCCATCCAACCAAAACGGAAGTTGAGCTGAACCGTTTTCGAATAGGGACACACGAATTGCGTTCCTTTCGTCTAATTACCCGGGCAAATTTCTATCAACGGTAGCCCGTCTTAACCCGATTTTCCTATATTCATTCTCCAATTATAATAATATGAAAAAGTTGATCGCTTTGCTGATGCCAATAACTGTATCCATTACGGCTTTTGCCCAGATAGATGCAGGGCT
>JACMLR010000057.1 GCA_014379515.1 Chitinophagaceae bacterium | reverse complement strand
GTAGAAGTAATAGGAATCTGTTTTGAAACAGAAACTTGGTTGGGTAATGAAAAATATTTACTGAAGCTTGATAAAGGAAAATCACCGCGGTATCCGCCCGGATGATTGTTCCTTATTTTGAAACTAAAAGGACAAATTACTTATTTGAGTTGAATGCTTTTGTAAATTTGAGGCGGATTTGAATTATAAAGTGCTTTAAGAGAAAGGTATTTATTCGGGCATTTTACATTTTCGGTTTTGAAAGAAATTGAGTAATAATTAATTATAAAAAACCCTACGGACCCGTCCGGTCCGCACTTCAAAAAAGTGTTGATTCATTTCAACGCTTTTTTTATGCGCTTATATGTTTCACAAAGCGCGCAGGCCTAACCATCCAATCCACCGTCTGCTCAATCCTGACTGGCAACAGCTAATTTGCTAATTCCTGTAACATCCCCACAGTTAAATTGCCCATTCCAAAACGAGGTTTATGAAAAAGTTTTTCCTTTTCGCCACAGTACTATGCCTGACTATTACTTGTATCGGGCAGGTTAAAATCGGGAATAACCCAACGGTTGTAAATCCTGCAGCTGTTTTAGAATTAAGCAACGATCCGTTGGCCGCGCCAAATTCATGGAAAGGATTTCTTCCCCCACGGGTTGATTTTAGTAACGCCGTGTTTACAAACGCTTCCATCTGGGGCATTGCAGGTGCTGCTACTCCCGGTACTATTGTATATAATACTGCCGACATCTTTACAAATGGTTTCTCCGGTCCGGGATTCTATTGCTGGCACCGGAATGCATGGGTATTGATTAGAATGCTGGTGCAGGACAATATTCGCGCAGCCTTAACCACCAACATAGTTGCATACGATGCAGCTGCTCTTAATTCCTGGGTGTCAGTCACCGCCGCTGAATATGCGAATGTACTCAATACCGTTAGTGGCTCCAGCCGATACGGCATGCCCGAAATTTTAATGAGTACAAGTTCCACGGGAGGCTGGGCAGTGAACAATACGGTTGGTGGAAATATTAATGCATCCACTCTTCCGCCTGCCAGTTATATTGTGGCCTGGGCGATACGAACAGGTACTTTAAATAGCTCAGCATTAGGGACCAAACTAAAAATTGGTTTAACCGCCACATCGGGATATGCCAGCTACGCAAATCCATTGACATCCACAACCACCATT
The DNA here is from genome assembly GCA_014379515.1 of Chitinophagaceae bacterium. Classification (GTDB taxonomy): domain Bacteria; phylum Bacteroidota; class Bacteroidia; order Chitinophagales; family Chitinophagaceae; genus Endoryza. Next base: position 4,374 of record JACMLR010000057.1, on the reverse strand, counting down.
GGTGCTGATTCAAGATTGTATTTTGTATTGAAAGCGCCTTTTGCTGTCACTCCAAACTCACCGGGCTACCTGGGAGTATACACCGGAGTTGCTAATTACATAGGTAGGGTTAGTGGTGGCGGTGCAAGTGAATTTTTTACTGTTGGAGATCTTCCTGACCCGGCTACACCTTCAGCAACCGGCGCTTTAATACAGGTAATCGCTACACAAACCAGGCAGTGGTAAAAAATAAAGAAACATTCTAATTACACCTTTGATTCTTAGTTTCAGGATTTTTTTCACCGCGGAAAACAAGAGAAACAGCCGACATCGCAGCGTATTAATGTGCCCTTGCTGCTTTGTAACGGATTGTACGACGGAAAATATAGAATATACCTAAAGTCAGCTGCGTATTTTATTCACTTTTGATAAGTTGCCAACTCATTATTTTAGCCACTGGCATAACCGAACTTCTGGTAATATAAATTGGATTTTGAAATTAATTTAAACTGTAATAATATGAGCCAGAGAAGTACATATGAAATTGAATTCCGGTATAACTCGCGACCCGATATTCCAGGAAATCATTCTTCGAACTTGATATTAGAGGCGCATTCAGATTAAAATCTTTTTTTACTGCTGCTAAACGTTTTTTATACCATTCACTGTAGAAACCGCCGCGGGATCTTACATTTACTACTTCCCGAAAAAGATGCTACCTATGAATTAAGCGAAGGAACAATAACTGTCAGCGCTCGAATATCCGAAACGATGATTAACTGAAAAAAAGTTCGCAGCGACCGCATTTGGTTTTTTAATCGGTTGCTGCTCCCCGGGCAGAAGGATCGATTTAGAAAAAAGCGGTTACACCATTTTTGATTTGATATTACCAAGTCGGCTTCTCTACGGTGATTCCTCCTGAGGAGACCATCACTCTTCCGCCTGTTCTAATAGTTAACGATCGAACTCCGCGGTTCACAGACACGACATTTGGATAATAAGATTTACCACCCTCGACGATGATATCATTGCGTCGACCCGGTACAACTCCGCAAGTCCAGTTGAGCGGATCGCCCCAATCGCCACTTTGTGTACCGAGCCAGTATGCGGCCATCGAAAGGGTAATTTTCTTAGATAGCTGTCCATTTACCAGGCAACGGAATTGATCGTTGTGATACAATTCAAATGTCTTTCCCTGCAGAACTGCTGTATTAACTCCCGTAAAAATGCTGCCATTCGTCAGGTTTATCCAATTCGCTCCGTCAAGTTTTTGCCAGGTATAAGTGGCACCGCTTAAACTGGATCGGAAAGATGTAATCGCTGGATTGTTTGCGGCAACTATACATGTTGTAAGGGTATCGCTTGCAGATGAAAAAAAGATGCCACCAAAACCACGAACGGCGACGCTTAGCTCCCAACAACTCAGCGTGTTGTTCCAAATCAATGTCGTTTTCGAAGAGTCTACTTCCTGCGGCGCATAAGGGTAACTGTTGATATGCCCCGACCCATCGTTACTCGTTCCCGGCGCTATCCAGATACGAATGTTTTTGAAGCGCGACTGGTCGGTTGAGTTCGCAGGTAGTTTTGAATAGATAGTTGTGGAATTAAAATTGTCAAATTCTGACTGTTTGAAATATAGCTTTAAATCACCTGTTGCCAGGTTAGCGTTACTGTCGGGCGAAATCTCAAAATGCCGGTTACCGAACGTAATGCCTGCAGCGGACATCGGTGTTTCGTCGATCCACAATGCTGTTTTCGCGACGCCTTTTACTGAAGACGTTCCCGTCCCTATAATTTTCGCAAGCATGTTACACTGCGCATCGAATATCGTAGTCGTGCCATTTAATAAGGTGTAGTTGCTTGAAGATTGTTGTGCGATTGTTGTTGCAGGCTCCTGGCACAACAGCATTTGCATATTGGCGGTATCACTGTAGCCAGAGTTTGTAACAGCATCAAATGTTCGCACGCGGTAATACTGCACTGCGTTTAATACTGCTTTCGTATCAATGAAACTGGTGGCATTGGCCGGAAGGTGTGCCAGCAATTTGAAGTTATTTGGCGTTCCTACTGATCTCTCTACTTTAAATCCAATCTCCTGCGTATTTGGATCATTCCATTGCAACTGAACACGGCCATTGTTGAGGCTCGTCGTTAACCCTGTCGGTCTTTCAATGGTAGACACGCAGAACAAATGAGCAACAAAACCTGAATCGACCCCAGACCCATCCGTACTAAAATTGAATGTAAGTGATCCATCAGCAGCTGTGCTTTGCATCGAGGGTGCATTCATGACACCTGAATACCGGGCCATGAAAGGTGATGACGTACTCGGACCATTATAGATTGAAAAATGGTCGCAACAACCTTCCGTTCTGAAACTGGTGAAGACAATTCGCAGTTTTGTGCCTGGAACTGCCGGGATGATCGTTGTACTTACATTAATCGAGTTATTATATAAGCCAGTGCCACCGGGATCGAGAAGCGATATGCCGCAGTTAGTGATGGTAGTGTTGGTCATTGTTACGCTGGGGCCAAATAATAATGCTGCGACGTTTGACGATTTCGAAAATATGGTGTCCCGTTGCGCGGTAATCCTGTAGCTGACGATGGAGGCTGCCATTGCACTGCTGTCACGAAAGTTATTCGTATTTGCTGGAAGCGAGGTGAGGGTTGAGAAATTAACACCATCAAAAGATCGTTCAATAATGAAGTTCGATTCATCATCGCTTTTGTCGGTCCATTGTAGAAGAACACGCTTTTCACTATCTGCAACCGCGGTAAGATTTGTTGGATCTGCCACCACCTTATAGCAGGTAACCTGCGCATGCCAACCGGAATCCGAGGACCCTGAACTATTAAAAAAAGCAAAGGTTAGAGCTCCTTCTGGGTTATTACCTTCTATCATCCACGGTAATGAAGAACCGAAGTGGCTCGAATAACCATACCCGGTACTCGGTCCGTTATGAATCCTCAATGTCGCGCCGGAGCCCAACTGGAATTTTGTAAATACAACGCGAACCCTGTATCCGGGATTTGCGCGGAAGGTGACAACATTGTTTATGGATGAACTTGAATACTTATCGATCCCCCCTGGATCGAGAAACACTTTATTGCAGGTAATAAGGCTCGTGTCTTTCATGATTAGAGGGGCATCTTCCACAGCAACAATGGCTGCATCGCTATAAGGTGATTTCATCGTATCGCGCACAGCAACGATACGATAATAGATTAACGCATTATTAATGGCATTACTATCGACAAATGTCATAGCGTTTGCCGGCAACTCTGCAATAGCGTAGTACAATGACGGTGCATTAACTGATCTTTCCACGATATACTTCGTTTCGTCATCTGCATTGTCGGTCCATGAAAGCCGCACGGTTTGGCCCTCGTTTGTCGCTCGCAACAACGTAGGCTTTGCAACTAATTTATAGCATTGAACGGTTGCAACCCAACCGGAATCAAGGCTATTATAAGATGTATGAATAAAAGTTAACGAGCCATCCGCGCTCGTTCCTTCAAGCACCGTCGGAGGGTTCGAACTCGAGAAATCTCCAAGGTATGGACTGTATTCGTTTGAGCCGTTATATACTTGCAGATAACCATAACCGATTTTGAAACGACTAAACGTTACTCTTAGGCGATGCCCGGCAATCAAGGGTTTCAGAGTCGTTTTGTTACTGTTAGAAGTTTCATGATAAAGATCTACCCCTCCTGCGTCCATAAAAATTCTGTCACACAATGAAACAGTACTGTCCGCCATCAGGTACGGTGCATTGCCATAGTTGAAAGTAGCTCCTGCATAAAAAGAGGACATCGTATCCCGCACAGCACGCACCCGATAAAAGATGACGCTGTTAAACGGAGCAGTTGTGTCGAGGTAGGAGTTGTGGTTGAATGGTAGTTCTGCCAACACGCTAAATTTTCGCGGCGCGTTGATTGATCTTTCTAAAATGTACTTTGTTTCATCATCCGCATTGTCTGCCCAGGCGATAAGAAGTTTTTGTGAGGATTGAACGCTCACATTGACATTGGTAGGTGGAGCAACTACATTATAGCAGCTGATTTGTGCGGTCCATCCAGAATCGGTAGTGCCGTATGCCTGGTAATGAATTGTCAAACCCCCTGTTGGGTTCAACCCCTCCAATGTTGTGGGTGGATTGTAAGTTGAATACGATCCAAGCAAAGGTGCAGATGTTGAGGTGCCATTATAAACACGAAATGATCCGTCACTTATTTTAAATTGACTAAAGGTTATGCGTACCCGATTGTTTTGCCCGGACGGAAGCAATGTAGCGACGCGCGAAACAGCCTCCGAAACTTTATCAACACCACCCGGATCCATGAACACTTTATCGCATGTAACAACGGTACTGTCTTTCATCAGGAATGGTG
>JACMLR010000056.1 GCA_014379515.1 Chitinophagaceae bacterium | reverse complement strand
AGGATTATACAAGAGCAGCTTAATAATGTCATCCGGCATGCAGAAGCCACCCGTGTATCTGTGTCGTTGATCAGCAGTCAGGATCGGCTGCTGCTTCTTGTTGCTGATAATGGAAAAGGCTGCGATCCGGCCGAAGGCGTAAAAGGCGTAGGTATAATCAACATGAAAACGCGTGCAAGTTTGCACGGGGCAAGTGTTGTTATCCTATCTCAGCCGGGCGAAGGTTTTCAGCTGCATGTGATTTTTCCCCTGGGCGGTGTAATGCCTGCGTGATGTGTACTAACTGAAGGTATTTACACGGTTCAATCTCGATGAATGCAGATAAGTTCAGCAGAAAGGAAGTGAAAAGGAAAGACCTAATATTTTCGGTGAAATCGCTGTCTCTACGCGTGTAGATGATATAGGATTTTATTTAATCTTATAATGGCAAACTGCCTTAAAACCAAAACTTTTGGAACAATATAAAAGAAAAGCAAAAATGGCAAAAGATGGTAGCAACGACACGACACCACCAGATAATTCAGAGCTGGAAAAATCTGTCTCACATCTTTTAGTGGAGATAATTGAGTACATACCTAATTCCGTAGTGAGCAAAACGATTATAAAAAAATCCACAGGTAATATAAGTGTAATGTCATTTGACAGTGGTGAGGGGTTGAGCGAGAAAACTTCACCTTTTGAAACTTTTGCCCAGATTATAGAAGGCAAAGCAGAAATCGTTATTGACGGAAAATCCAATGTGCTTCAGTCGGGGGAGGGTATCATCATTCCTGCCCATTCACCGAATTCCATTCATCCAAATGCGCGATTTAAGATGATCCTTACCATCATCAAAAGTGGATACAACTAAAAGAAAGTCCTCCTTTTACTTTCTCACTAATTGAATGCAGATTAATAAGATCTAGCAATGCTCCATGCAATCTGCATAGTACGGCATTTACAATACAATCGGTTGAATTGCAGTGCTCAAGTCTGCACTTTGTTTGACAATAATCAAATAATTAATCGATTCTATGTGAGCCATGCATTGCTCAAAACCGAGTAACCCCATGGATATCGACTCGTTCGACATTTCTATCGCTTAATACCAGAACTATCGCTGCGAATCGTTTTTCCCACGTTTGTGGGATTTATGTACCTTTCGACGGATACCTATAACCGAAGCAAAGAAAAGAAACATCTTGACGTTGTACATTAAATACATGGTGAGTATTCGCTGTAAAATGGTAGTGAAAGCAACATTTAAAAAACTCGGCCTTCACTACACCACTGTCAATTTGGGCGAAGTAGAAGTGCAGGAAAACATTAACGCGGCACAACGGGAACAGTTAAAAGTCGCTTTATTGAAATCCGGACTTGAGTTGCTGGACGACAAGAGAGCTATCCTCATTGAAAGGATTAAAAATGTGATCATCGAAATGGTTCACTACGAAGATGAATTACCCAAGACAAATTTTTCTATTTACCTGAGTGAGAAATTGAACTACGATTACACCTATCTCTCTAATATTTTCTCGGAAACCCAGGGCACAACCATCGAGCAATACATAATTCTTCATAAAATTGAGAAAGTCAAAGAATTGATAATCTACGGCGAACTCAACCTGACTGAAATCGCCTGGAAGCTCCATTATAGCAGCGTTTCTCACCTGTCCACTCAGTTTAAAAAAATAACAGGATTAACACCAACTTATTTCAAGTCGTTAAAAAAGAAAAAAATTAGCTTACTGGAGGATTTGTGAGTTTCAATGTGTGAATTTTGAAACAACTTGAATGAATTGTGTAAGATAAGCCTGTATAAATCCCTCACTTTTGCAGTTGGTAATAAAATGTCTTTCTGCTTAAACAATACGCTTCCTATTTCTTCTGGTGAAACAATCCAGTAATATCAATCGCCATTAAGGATTTAACTATTCCTGGGAATATCGCCATTCGGCCAGTAGTCTTTTAAAAAAATAACAAACATGAACAGTGTAACATCAATTCCGTCTGCCAATAAATCGGAAGCCTTTAATCTTCAGCAACCAGGCAATGGGTCCGCTGGTAAAACAATGAAAGGGCTTGTCTATGGAGGGCCAGGGATCCTGGAACTCAGAAATATTCCGGTTCCAACGATACTGCATCCAACTGATGCGGTGATTAAAATCACAAAGACAACTATATGCGGAACCGATCTCGGCATTTCGCATGGCAAGACTCCAACTGTATTGCCTGGCACTACGCTAGGTCATGAAGGAGTTGGAATCGTGGAAGAAGTAGGGGCTGCAATCCGGAATTTTAAAAAAGGTGATCGTGTAATCATCTCCTGTATCACTGCAGATGGTAGTTGCGAGTATTGCAAAAAGCAAATGTATTCGCATTGTGAGAATGGCGGATGGATATTGGGTCATACTATCAATGGCACACAGGCGGAATTTGTTCGAATACCTCATGCGGATAATAGCCTGTATCTGGTTCCGCCCGGCGCCGATGAAGAAGCGATGGTCATGCTTAGCGATGTTCTTCCGACTGGTTATGAAATTGGTGTGTTAAATGGTTGCGTGCAACCTGGGGATACGATCGCGATTGTGGGCGCCGGCCCCATTGGAATGGCCGTGCTTCTTAGCGCTCACTTCTTTTCGCCAGCAAAAATTTATATGATCGATGTCGATCAAAACAGGTTGGATTTAGCAATGCAATTTGGCGCTACGCACGCGATTAATTCAGGCAATGAAGATGCGGTAAAACAAATAATGTCAGAAACGAAAGATGGGGTAGATGTAGCGATTGAAGCCGTCGGCATCCCTGATACGTTTGATATCTGTCAGCGTATTGTTCGGCCTGGCGGACATTTGGCAAATGTTGGAGTACACGGTAAAAAAGTTGAATTAGAGATTGATAAGTTATGGATTAGCAATATTACAATCACGATGGGATTAGTTAACACCAATACAACGCCGCTCTTATTGAAAACAATACAGTCTGGAAAATTGGAGCCGGCAAAATTGGTAACGCATCGTTTTAAGTTGGACGACATCATCAATGCTTATACCGTGTTTGGGAATGCCTCAAAAGAAAAAGCAATGAAAGTAATCATCGAAGCATAAGCTACATTGGATCCAGTTGTTCATGGTGGAATAGCAACGCGTTGATTCTCTCTGATGAATGCTTTGCCGCAATGACCAATTAGTTAAACATAGGGAATGCAACGATTGAATTAATTGTGACATGCAATAAGGGCGGCCGAATGCCCAATAGCGCACGCAATCCGGAAGAATGCTTATTGATTGCTGCCCGTTATTTTCTAAGAAAAGACATTGCGCCCCTTCAGGGCTGTAATTCGCGATGGTGACTTTACGATGGGCTATCGCCCATCGCTATTATATTTGGTCCTTT
>JACMLR010000055.1 GCA_014379515.1 Chitinophagaceae bacterium | reverse complement strand
CTGGCTGTACCTGGAAGCTGTAACGTTGTAGGTCTTGAGACTGCTTAAAAAAAATCGGTTCCTCATCAATATATATATGATGAACTGGTTGCAGAACGCCGTTAAGAACAACGAAGGGGGCAATTTGCGTGATGCTATCGATGGCCGGTTCATGGTTTGTATAAATGGATTGAGGATGGAGAAATTTGAAATACTCAATTGTATCCAATCCCAGTTCACGACTCCATTTCTCCCAACTATACCGTAATGAGCCGCTGGGATCTGCGCTTCCTACTTTGACAAATCGTGCAGATTTTTTTCGACTTCGCGCATTCATACCATAGTATGGAACTGCAGGACTAAATGCGTTTTCAAATTTTTTTGTGAACGCATAAGCTGTAAGGTCTGCATGGTTTACAGGACGGTTGTCATCGTCCGTTACCGTTACCGTCACATTGACGATATCGCCGGGAGATATCACAGATGGCATTGTCGAGCCTATCGTCAACAGTCGGGATGTGTAGGGGACATGGAATTCCTCCTTGTGCATCACATTAGCATGTACATATTGCACGGAAACAAAATAGGTTGCCTTTGATTTTATTCTTTTCTCAAACAGTACCTCTTGCGAATATCCTTTATCGATAATTTGGTTGCCTTCGAAGATTGAATACCAGAAGGGCATTTTATCATTTCTTTTTATCAGTATTCGAACTGAATCCTTTGTACGTTGAGAGCTGCAGTTGATATCCGAACGTTCTTTCTTTCCCTGGTATTCAGTTGCCGCAGATTGAGACTGTACCCGGTAAGAAGCATAGTATGGATTAAAGGGTATTACTGCAGGTAGTTCGACAGAATCTTTATAGGCAACAATTCCCCCGCTTACAAAAGCAAAAACAGCGGCGTTGGCGCGGATTGATTCATTCCCATTTTTTGCCTTGAGATATAAGCTGTCATTAGCCTTGTTGATTGTGATCTGGAATCGGCTTGAATCAAAATGCTGTCTCAATGTTTTCTCTCGCAGTTCATTATTGCTATTAAGAAAAGTGCATTGAATTCGGTAGTCGATTGTTGCGTTCGGGAAGATGCTATCCGGCAGTGCAATTTTTGTTTCACCAATTGCTTCAAGTGTTTGTTCATGATGCCAGAGTGTATCCGGGATAAAAAGGTCTCTTGATGTGTATTCATCGAGCGATGCCGAATGAAGGATATCAATTTTTATTCTACCGTCCATGATCGGCATTTCATTTTCGTCTGTAGCCTTTAGGAATAGAGATGCGATATCGCCCCGATGGTGTACCGATTGATCAGTTCGAGCGAAAAAATTGACGGTGTGCAATTCATATTCTTCATATTCAAATTTACCTCGCATGAGAATCTTCCGACGAAGCAAATACTCATCCTCCTCGAGGTTGTCGTCATCTATTTCATCGTATGCATCTAATGTATACCTCGCGCTCTCAATGGCTTCCAAAGAGATCATATGTTTTTGATCCAGACCTAAATCGAGACTGTCAGTGACAACAAAATGATATTCATACCCGCCAGGCCGATAGGGCGACAATATTGACAGGATTGTATCCGTCACTAATTCGCGGTCGGTTAACCGAACTAATAGTTGTTGCCGGACCGGGTTGCCTTTGCGATCGTTGATAAAAGCTTTTAATCGCACGGTATCGCCCGGTTTATAAATTGGTTTACTAAATACCATAAATCCGGTGAACTTTCGTTCATGCTCACTTTCCCCATCGAAATACGAATAATATCGGTAATCATCGCGGTCACGCATTTTCCGAATGAAACGTTGAATTTGGCGGATTGGAAAACCATGTTGGAGCCGCTGCCACAGTTTAGCAAATTTCTTTTTTCCCGGGTTTGCTATTGGAAAGAAATGGACGACATCATTATGAAGCACTCTCACAACGCCTGCTTTGCTATACTTCGCAAGTCGATAAGATTGGATAGAGGGTTGATATTTCAATGTTCGCCGTGCGACCGTCACATCGGCATCAGCTATCAATTTGCCGTGCATTGTATGAAGTGCAATCATAAGATCGCGGTCGTTCACAATAAGTTTATAATCCAAATCGTCGACCACCTTAAAATTTGCTTTCAATACATTGTCTACCGCGTGGACGTACAAATAATTGCCAGGGGAAAGAATTTTTGTCATTCCTTCATCCGAAAGAAACGAATCTACGAGTTTGTGCAAATGGGTTTCATCAAATCGCTTCATGTTGGAATTGAAAAGAATAGCGGCTTCGCGATGGTTGATTTTATAAACGTAGGTATAAAAGCTGTTATGCCTGCTGCCAGAGAGGTTTTTTTGCGAGAAACAGCAACAATAAAAAAGAAGTAGTAAAAGCGAAATGTAAAGTTTCCGCATGCAGTCGTTTATATAGTGATGCCGCGGCATTAACAATTACATAAAGACCGTCGTGATCGGTTTAAATTCAGTAATTCATAAGGCGGTTAAGCGCTTCAGCCAATCGGGATTTTGCCATGAAAGCTTTCTCAAGTTCAATATTGAATGGGATTGGGGTATCCAATGAGGCGCACCGTAGCACGGGAGCATCTAAAAGTTCAAAACAATTCTCCGCGATCCACGCTACAATTTCACCGCCGATGCCGCCAGTTAAACAATCTTCATGCAGAACCAAAACGCGACCGGATCGGGCAACACTGGCTCGTATTGCGGAATAATCCAATGGCAATAATGTCCGCAAATCAAGGATATCGACGGAGAGCTCCGGATGTTCCGATGCATAATCTTCTGCCCAATGAACTGCAGCGCCATAAGTAATGATCGATACTTCATCACCCTCACGCACATGTCGTGCTTTTCCAATTTCAATTTCATAATATTCTTCCGGCACTGATCCACTCACACTTCGATAGAGTGCCTTGTGCTCAAAAAATAAAACAGGATTAGGATCATTAATGGCAGCGATCAATAAACCTTTTGCGTCCATCGGTGAAGACGGATAGACAACTTTTAACCCGGGGGTATGAACAAACCAGGCTTCGTTACTTTGACTGTGAAAGGGACCTGCGCCTACACCGCCACCTGTCGGCATTCGAATAACAACATCCGCCTTTTGTCCCCAGCGGTAATGGATCTTCGCGAGGTTATTAATGATTTGGTTGAAGCCAACCGTGACAAAGTCAGCAAACTGCATTTCCATCATGCTTTTAAATCCTTCGAGACTTAAACCTAATGCGGCGCCAACAATTGCGCTTTCGCAGAGTGGTGTGTTCCGCACTCTCGATTTGCCAAACTTCTCAACAAATCCTTCTGTAATCTTGAATGCTCCACCGTACTCGGCAATGTCCTGACCCATCAAAATTAGATTGGAATGCTTTTCCATACTTTGAAAAAGTCCTTCACTGATCGCATCGATAAGGCGTTTTGTTGGGCCTTCTTCCCGATGATGAAGCATTGAATTATCGATTCGCTCAATCTCAAAATCTTCAATTGATTCTGCATAAACATCAGCAATTTCTTCGTCAACATCAGCAACAACAATGGGCGCGTTAAATCCAGGTATCAGTTCCGCTTCAATTTTTTCTTTGAACTCGGCGCGAATTGTTTCAACCTCGGTTTCTGTTAGCAATTGCTCACCAAGAAGAAAACTTTCAAACTTTTTTACCGGATCCTTTTGCTCCCAGATTTCGAATAAATGTTTAGGGACATATTTTGTTCCGCTTGCTTCTTCATGACCGCGCATCCGGAAAGTTGTGCATTCTACCAGGTAAGGCTTTTGGTGACGAATGCAATAATCCCGAACACCGCAGATCGTATCATAAACAGTAAGCAGGTTGTTGCCATCTATTTTTATTCCTTCCATTCCATAGCCACGCGCCTTGTCAGCAAGTGATTCGCAACGATACTGTTCATTCACGGGCGTGCTTAATCCGTAACCATTGTTTTCTATAATAAAAATGACAGGTAAATCCCAAACCGCAGCGGTGTTCAGGGCTTCATGAAAATCGCCTTCGCTTGTTCCGCCATCACCAGAAAACGCAACGGCAACTTTATTCTCTTTACGAAGTTTGTGAGCAAGCGCGATACCATCGGCTATCGCCAATTGAGGCCCAAGATGCGAAATCATTCCGCAGATATGATGCTCTGCGCTTCCAAAGTGAAAGCTGCGTTCGCGTCCCTTGCTATAACCCTCACGCGCACCCTGCCATTGCATGAATAATTTACTGAGCGGCATGTCTCTTGTGGTAAACACCCCGAGATTGCGATGCAGTGGCATTATCCATTCATCTGTTTCCAATGCCAGCGTTGCGCCAACAGATATCGCCTCCTGCCCAATTCCACTAAACCATTTGCTGATCCGTCCCTGGCGCAATAAGACGAGCATCTTTTCCTCGATCATCCGTGGCCATAAAATTCTTTTATAGAATTCAACCAACCGTTCGTCCGACAAATCTTTGCGATGAAACTGCATAGTTCAATAATGATTCAGCGATGAAGTTAATGCAAATGGGATAGTTGCATGTTCCGAATCAGGACTTCTCTTTTTCCCGATCTTCCTTGTACAAAATCGATGTGACAATTGACAACAACAAACTGAACAGTAGTGCCCACCAAAAACCATCCACGTGAAACCCGTCAATAAATTTATCTGCAAGAAGTATGATGCCAGCATTTATCACAAAAAGGAAAAGCCCGAAAGTGAAAATGGTAATTGGAAAAGTAAGGATGATCAAAATTGGCTTGAGTAATGCATTAAGCAAAGCAAGCACGAGAGCAAGAATGATCGCACTCCAAAACGTATCAATCTTAATTCCATTCAAAATATAGGATAGTCCAAACGCGACAATGGACGTTACAACGATGCGCATGATGAATTTCATAAACGAAGTTTTCGAAAGTGAAGTGGATGATGCATTCTTTATGGATGCAATACACTAGATGACGGTTAACTCATAAAAGTCTTCCGGAACGAGGTATTTATTTGCAAGCTCCTGTAGTTCTTTCGCAGTGATTGTTCTTGCGATTTCTATTCCGCGATAAAAATAAGCTTCGTCGAGTCCATTTAATAAAAGACTCTTCCATCTTCCAATTACCTGGAATGGGCCGTCAAGGTCGCCAAGTACGGTTCCGATCATGTAATTGCGGATCATTTGCAATTCTTCGTCATCCACCAGCTCATTGCGAAGCAATTCCATTTCCTTGTACACTTCATCAATTGTTGCCTGTGCCACTTCGCGCCCTGCTTCTGTACTAACCATCCAGCCACTTTCTTTCACCTGGTTCATGAGGTAACTGTAGATCCCATAGGTGTAGCCTTTGTCTTCCCGGATATTTGCTGATAATCTTGCACCAAAAAATCCGCCGAAGACATTATTCAACACCATTGCTTTTTGGAAATCGGGATGATGCCGGCTCGGAAACGGACGTGCAATCCGAATGGCAGCCTGGACTCCGTCGGGATCGTTTAAAACAGCAATCTTTTTCTGTTGAGCTGGCTGCAATTGATGAATGAGTTCGGCTTCAGGGGAATGATGCGGTCGTAAAGGCAGTTTGCCAAAATTTTCCTCCAGTTGATTAATGAACCCATCCGGAATTTTACCGGCCACGAACATTACACAACGCCCATTCCTGTAGTACTTATCAAAAAATGATAATAGGTCTTCGCGTTTCAAATTGGTATAATCCTCCATATTGCTGTAAACGCCATACGGATGTTTTTCGCCAAAGAGATACGCATCGATCAGGCGGCCTGCAACAAAATCATTTTTTTGAAGCCCAACTGTCAATCGCTGTTTTGAGTTCTGAATAAAAATGGCAAGTTCTTCTTCGCGGTACACAGAATCGACAACCATCTCAGCAACAACCGGCAGTAATTCCTTTGCATGTTTGCTGAGGCAATGAATGGTGATGTCTGCGGTTTCGCTATAACAAGAACGATTTACATAAGCTCCATAATATTCGAAATGCTCATTGAGCTGGAATGCATTGCGGTTTGAAGTACCATTTTTGATAAGAAAGTTGGTTGCTGACGCCTGCAATTTTTGCTGATCGTACCAGTTACCACTAAAAAAAACCCAATTGATCAACAATGTATCTTCTGCACCCATATTCAACGCATAAACCTCAACGCCGTTTGATAACGTGTGTTTATCGCAACCAGGTAACACAATATCAAAATCAACCGGCTCCTTGATCGGCGGCGCTTTTTTCCTGTCTGTTTTCGCTATGATAGATTTAGTTTTCACTGTAGTAACAAAGAGTATTTGAATTGTTATTATCAAAAATTGCCCTGCTGTAGTCGAGAATGTCTGTAGCCGTAATTGCAAAATATTTTTCGCGATCTGAATTGAAGAGTTCGGCATCCCCGAGCAATTCATAGAATGCGATGCTGTTAACGCGCGACATCAACGTCATGTCCTCAAATGCAATCGCTGATTCTGTTTTGTTTTGAATTTTTGTCAATTCTTTTTCGCTGATACCGTCGGCTTTCAATTTTGACAGTTCTTCTTCTATTGCTTGTTCCGCATCTTCCATCTTTACGCCCTTCACTAATTTACCCTCAATGGCAAGGAGCCCGGCATCGACGGTTCCGTAGTGATAACAATCAATATTGCTGAATAACTTTTTTTCTTTTACGAGCGCCTGGTACAAACGGCTTGAACCACCGCCACCTAATACTTCTGTAATAAGATCGGCAATATAATAACCCTTGCTCATGCGGTCGGCCATGTGCCAACACTTATAAAAAGCATCGAGAGGAACGGTCGATTTTACAATCTTTCGTCGAGGTTCGGTCTGTTTTGGTTCGGGTGGAATATTACGGATATATTTTTCACCTGCTGGAATATCTCCGAACCATTTTTCAGCGAGCGCTTTCACTTGCGGAGTAGTGACAGGACCGCCGACAACAAGAATTGCATTAACGGGACGATAATGCTTGAAGAAAAAATTCTTTACATCTTCGAGTGACGCATTTTCAATATGCGAAAGTTCTTTGCCGATCGTCATCCAACGGTAGGGGTGTAGAACATAAGCCATTTCACGCAAGTGAAACCAGGCATCTGCGTATGGCTTATTGATATAATGTTCCTTGTATTCTTCGCAAACAACTTTTCGCTGTACATCCAGGCTCTTTTCAGAAAAAGCCAGCGAGAGCATCCGATCACTTTCGAGCCAAAAAGCAGTTTCAATATTTTCGGCCGGAAGTTGAATATAATAGTTGGTGAGGTCGTTGCTTGTATAGGCATTGTTTTCTCCACCTGCCATTTGCAAGGGCGTCTCGAAATCTGGAATATTGACGGAGCCGCCAAACATCAGGTGTTCGAATAAATGCGCAAAGCCTGTTTTCGCCGGATCTTCATCTTTCGAGCCTGTATCGTATAACACATTTACAACCGCCATCGGCGTCGAGTGGTCCTCATGCACCACCACACGTAAGCCATTGGCAAGCGTGAATTTATCCAGAGGAATCATGAATATTAATTTTAAAAGAAGGCAAAAATAGGAAAACGAATGTGCCGAGAAGTCAAATGTGCGAAATATGCAAAGATGCAAAAATGCAAATGTGCATAAACCAAATGTGCGAAATAGGCAAATGTGCAAATGTGCAAAATGCATCCAATAAATTAGCCCTCCATTTTGAGAGGATTGAGAACAAGCCTTCGATGGAAGGCAGAGTTCATTAGTAACGAACTATTCGAATGAAAGAATTTCGCACATTTTCATATTTGCCTATTTCGCACATTTTCCTCTCGCACATTATTACAAAATGCTTTTCACTCTCAAATTCAACAGCAAAGGGCCATCGTCTCTTAAAACCAGCACTTTAAGGCGGCCGCCCGGCGTTTGCAGAAGTGTTTTATAGGCCTGGATGTTATTAGTGAAGTTGTTCTCAATCGCCATAACTATATCGCCCGGTTTGAAACCGGCTTCCTCTGCAGGGGAACCCTCCATAACATCAATAATTCGGATTTCACCATCAATTACATACATCCCCAGCCCGGTATAAGAATAATCAAACGGTTCGCGCAGGTGTGAATTTGGCACGAGGTACAAATCCCGGCGCTCGTAGTTTATTATCAAATTAAATCGGCGAAGCAAATCATTACCAATTAACCCGCCAAGGTTGGGATAAGATGTAACATTGAACTCATCATCAAAAATATAAGTAGGGACGTTTTTAAATTTGTAGGGGCCGATCTTAACTTGTTTTACCACTCCCTGTTTCATCGCAGCCTTTCCTCCAAGGCCTTCGGCCTGGGTTGTAAACCATTTACGTTTTGTACTGATGAAATTACTGTCGTTAACGAAATCACTTGATAGTAAGAGGCACATCCCTGCACCCGTATCAAAATAATAACGATTGGACACCTCTCGGTTATCCTTAACCGGTGTTGCGAAAATTGGAATGTTATTCAGAGCAGGCCTGATCAAAAATCCACCGCGCGGATATTTGAATCTTCCTTTAGTATAAACATAAACTTTCGAGCTATCGTAATCAATTTTTACAATGTAGCGGGAAAGAAAAGAGAAGCCGATGATTCCATCTATCTTCTCACCATAAGAGCTCGTCAGTACCTCATAATCGTTTATATGAAAATCCAATGAATCGACAGTCAGTTTTGGAAGATGGAGCGGCATATCATAAATAAACCGAACCTGCCTGATCCCGGCAATACCCCGGATAGTCCGATCACTTAGAATTGTATTGATATTCAGCCGAACAGCCGTTAATGAATCGAGCGATATACCACCACTCCCGGTATCAAGAATGAAATTCAGCGTATCAGCATAATTCGCAACAGTTGCTTTGAGTGTAATGATGCCTCCGGTAAGTATTCGGAAAGGAAAACTTGTAATAAATTTTGATGCGGGCGGAACAAACTCTTCCTGCGCACGTAAAAAATTACAGAGCAGGATCAGCGTTATTAATATCCGAATTCTTTTGTTCATAGCAGGCAATCGATCGTTGTTCCCGGAAAAAGACAAATTCTTTTAATTTAATGCTGCTCTTCCAGGCCCTGTTAAATTACTTTATTTATGGATAAAACATTATACAAGCAATAGAAGCTAAACAACCAGCCAATCCTTTTGTTATTTTTGCAACTTAATTCTCTTTATGGATCTGCAGCAACTCTATCACCGTGCTCTTCAGTTCGAATTTCTTTCTGTAGAAGAAGGCATGTACCTTTTTCAACACGCACCACTTGCCGAACTGATGTTTGCGGCGGACGAAATGCGCAAATCTCAGGTCCAACACGGTAAAGTGACATGGCAGATCGATCGCAACGTCAACACAACGAATGTTTGCATTGCAAACTGTAAGTTTTGTAATTTCTATCGGATACCCGGCCACGCCGAAGCCTATATAACGGACATTCCCACTTATAAAAAGAAAATTGAAGAAACCATCCGTTGGGGAGGGGATCAACTTCTTTTGCAGGGTGGCCATCACCCGGAACTCGGCCTAAGTTTCTACACGGGGTTGTTCCGTCAGTTGAAAGAAATGTACCCGGGAATTAAACTTCATACATTAGGACCGCCCGAAGTTGCACACATTACAAAACTTGAAAAATCAACCCATCGCGAGGTTTTAACTGAGTTGAAAAATGCTGGAATGGATAGTCTTCCTGGCGCAGGGGCTGAAATTTTGATCGATCGGGTTCGCCGGCTTATTTCAAAAGGGAAATGCGGTGCACAGGAATGGCTTGATATAATGCACGAAGCACATAAATTGAATATTACCACATCTGCAACGATGATGTTCGGTCATGTTGAAACATTGCAGGAACGATTCGAACACCTTGCAAAAATCCGTGAAGTTCAAAGCCGCAAACCCGAAACTGCCAAAGGATTCCTGGCGTTTATTCCCTGGACTTTCCAGGATGCTGATACATTGCTGGCGCGAATTCGTGGTGTGCATAATCTTACAACACCCGAAGAATATATTCGCATGATTGCTATGAGCCGGATCATGTTGCCCAACGTCAAAAATATCCAGGCCTCATGGCTGACGGTAGGAAAACAGACCGCACAAATCACCCTTCATGGTGGTGCAAATGATTTTGGAAGTATTATGCTCGAAGAAAACGTTGTGAGTGCTGCAGGAGCACCACACCGATTTACGTATAAATCAATTCAGGAAGCAATCCGGGAAGCTGGTTTCGAACCTCAATTGCGCAATCAGCAATATGAATGGCGCGATGTTCCTGAAATTATTGAAGAACAAGTGATCGATTATTAATCGTCAATAGCTGCTCATACATGAACAAATTAACCTGGTTAAGAAAGATCGGTCTTGCAGAAGGAGTATCCTTCCTTGTACTTTTATTAATCGCGATGCCATTAAAGTACTTTGCCGACATGCCGAAAATCGTGACTTACGTCGGCTGGGCACATGGAGTGTTATTTGTTGCTTTCCTGCTCCTCGCGCTCGATTTCAAAAGCGATCGCAACAAAAGTTTTCAGTGGCTTGTGTTGGCCTTTCTCGCGGCATTGGTTCCCCTGGGAACATTTCTTTTTGATCGAAAACTCCGCAAAGAAGCCCCGGCTTTGTAGCCGGTCAACTACAAAATCCCTTTTTTTACGTCAATCTTGACCTCTGCAGCTCATTTTGGGGCGATCGAAGAAATAAACTTACCCTGTTATTCAATAGAAAGACCTGTTTTGCAGTTAATTAGTCTGAATATCCAGCTGATTAACCATGAAGACTTCCTCCGGGAAAATTATTCGCATCGCAATCCTCATCGTAACAGGTCTCCTGTTACTTAATTTTCTTGGCTTCTATCTTGTCAATCGTAAAACACAAGAGAACGAAGAGCTGGTACTCTTGTCAGATATAGCAGGCAAACAAGCAACGCTCAACCAACAGGTAATAAAAGACGCATTGATTGTTGCAGACAATGAATTGCCCGAGTATCAAAAAACAATCGCAACGAAGGAACTCCGCCAAACGATTGATCTTTTCAAACTCAATAACGACTCTCTTGTTCAATATTTGCAAGGACATGGTATCGCCTCTGGCGACAAAGCGGCGCAGATCGACAGGAAATTTGCAGATGCGCAATTGAATTATACGCGCGTTTTGCAAATAACACAGATTCTATTGCAAGCCGACAGTACCCGACTCGCTGCCAATTCCCTTTACTACAAAACTCAGTTGATTCAAAATGAAAAGCGCCTGAGTTTTTTGCTTACCGAAATAAAACAGGAGTTGTTAGGTCTGGTAGATAAGAAAACAGGAGAAAGTACTTTCATCAATACATTGAAATTTATCACACTTGTATTAGCGCTGGCTTTGTTAGTACTATTGGTAATTGCTCCTTTATCGAGAACTGGAAGAAAAAATTACGAGGCGCTACAACTGGCAAGGAATGAGCTTCTCCAGGAGAAACAATACTTAGCGTCTATTCTTCATAACCAGACAAATTACCTGATTCGAATTGACAGGAAAGGAAATTTCACTTTCGCAAATACGGAATTCTTAAGAAGGTTTGGCTACGAAGAGAAGCAGCTAATGAACACTCCTTTTTATGACGGCATCAATGCAAAGGATATTCATCGTTGCCAACAGGTCGCAGATGATTGTTGGGCAACGCCCGGCAAAATTTGTAAGCTGTTAATCAAGAAACAAATTCAGAATAGTTCGGAAACGATATGGACAGAATGGGAGTTCATTGCTTTGCTAAATGATAATGGCGTTTATGAGATCCAGGGAATTGGACTTAATGTAACAGATCGTGTCAATGCTGAGGAACTGAAAGAAGAAGCGATTCGTACTTCGTCGTTTGCTATGACCTATGCAAAAATGGGTAGCTGGAAAAGTGATATGGTCACTGGCCAACTCGAACTTAGCAAAGAATTTATGGGACTACTTGATGTAGAAACGGATGAGTCCGTTTTCATGTCGTTTGTGGACTTCGCTAAAACATATGTGCTACCGCAGGATCAGCCGCTTCTCCTGGAAATGAATATCGAAACAATCAATCATAAGTATGATGAAATAGAAAGTGCTGTCAGTTATCGTGTGATTACGCAGAAGGGAAAGCTGAAATGCATACTGGCAAAAGGCAGGTTGTATGAGGATATGAAAAGTTTCGGTGTAGCACAGGATATAACGGCTCAAAAAAATGCCGAAAAAGCAGTATTGGAGAGCGAACAGAAATTCCGCCTTCTTGCTGAGCACTCGGAAGATATCATCACCGTGAATGGCCTGGATGGTAAACTCCATTACGTTTCGCCTTCGGTGGAGCGCGTTTTAGGATACAATGCTGTGGACGTTATTGGGCGAAGCATTTACGATTTTGTTCATCCCGATGACCTTTATAAATTTTCCCCTACGGATGAAAGTGAATCATTAGAGGAGACATCTTTTCTAACGATTCGATATCGGATGCGTCGCAAAAACGAAGAATATGTTTGGCTCGAATCGATCATCAAACCAGTAAAAGAGGACTCACAAATAACAAGGTTGATTTGCAGCAGTCGGAATATTACAGAGCGAAGACAGGCTGAGAATGAACGCGAGCAGCTATTATCAGAAGCAAAACAATCTGAAGAACTACTAAGAAGCGTAATCAACTCAACACCAGATTGGATATTTATTAAAGACCTTGGTCATCGTTATTTGTTAGTCAACCAGTCGTTTGCAGATGCGATGCAGCAAACGCCGCAATTCTTCGTTGGCAAGAATGATATCGAGGCTGGTTTCCCTGAAGAGATGGTACTTGGAAATCCAGACAAAGGCATTAAAGGTTTCTGGGATGATGATATCGATGTTATCAAATCGGGTAAATCGAGATTCACAGAGGAAGAACCAAATATCATCGATGGAAAAAATCAGTATTTCAGTACGGTAAAAGTTCCATTGAAGGATAGCGATGGATTTATATGGGGGGTACTCGGCTTTGCGCATAATATTACAGATCGCAAGTTGGTTGAAGAAAGACTTCAACGCAAAGACTTATTGCTCCAGGCAGTAACTGAGGCAACGCACCAGTTGATTAGTAATAACAATCTTGAGGATGCGATGGGAGAAGCGATACAACTGCTTGGAATCAAAATGCAGGTTGACATCGTTAATATTTATAAGAATGAGCGAAAAGAAAATGATGAATGGGTAACAAATGAATTGCTTCGTTGGGATAGTCGCCGCGAGGGCCTGATCTATAAAAATAATGACCGGCAGGGCCTATCCCTAATTCCGTCTAGCGATCTTTTTGTTACACTACAGAGAGAAGATTTTTATTTCAACCTCGTGAAGAATATGGAGGACAATCAAATTAAGTCGTCGCTGACCGAACAGGGAGTAAAATCGATTGCTGTTATCCCTATTTTTAGTTTGCATCACTTCTGGGGCTTTGTTGAATTCAGCGATTGTAAAATCGAACGCGAGTGGACAATCACGGAGTTTTCAATTCTTCAATCGTTCTCGTCCACGCTTGCTGCTGCAATCGAACGGATGCAAATGGAAAAAGAAATGGTGAAGGCAAAAGAAATGGCAGAACAGGCGAGCCAGGCTAAGAGTGAGTTCATGGCAAACATGAGTCACGAACTTAGAACGCCAATGAATGGTATAATCGGCTTTACCGACCTTGTTCTAACTACAGAACTCCAGCACTCACAACGTCAGTACCTGGAAAACGTGAAGAAGTCGGCTTTCAATTTACTTAGCATCATTAATGATATCCTCGATCTTTCGAAGATCGAAGCTGGAAAACTAATTATCGATCCAACACATTTCCGCCTGGATGAGTTGGTAGAAGATTCTGTTGATTTATTGACGGTGCGTGCGTTCGAAAAGAAGCTGCAGGTTATTTGCCGGATCGATCCTGAACTTCCCTCATTATTCAATGGCGATGCAGTGCGTATTCGCCAGATTCTTGTGAATCTTCTCGGTAATGCAATCAAGTTTACTCAAGATGGAGAAATCATTGTTACCGCGCGCAAATCGGGTTTAGTTTACCAACATACCGGATCATCCTTTATCAACGTAGAAATCTCTGTCCAGGATACAGGCATTGGGATTTCAAAAGAAAAACTCAAAAAAGTATTTGAGAGTTTCACGCAAGCCGATTCTTCAACAACGAGAAAATATGGTGGAACAGGCCTTGGGCTAACGATATCTAAAAATCTGGCGGAACTCATGGGCGGCCACCTGTCGGTAGAAAGTGATATTGGACAGGGGAGTACGTTTACGCTTCGACTTGAAATAGAAGTTGTCAATG
>JACMLR010000054.1 GCA_014379515.1 Chitinophagaceae bacterium | reverse complement strand
CGGAGCCTTTGGTGTCATATTCATCTACTGTGCCGGTCAGGACGTAACTGACCCCGAGTTGCTTTCCCACCCGCACCGCAGAGGCCGCCGAAGCCCCATTGATATTTACCAGATCGGCTTTAGAAGCGTCCCTCGTGTGCCTGACATCTACGACGTCAAAACGGTCGCTTTCTGTTAGGCGGAAAGCGATGCTGGCCTGAAGCTGCCGCTTGGCTTCCACTGACATGCCCGGCGCATTTGGACCAGGAGTAAACTCAACCACTGCTACTCGTGCCTTATTGTTTGCCTTTGAGGCAGCCTGAGCAACTGCTACACTCGTCAGAGTGACTCCTAAAATAACCGATAGAAATCCAGTTTTCATGATTCTTTTCATTGTATAAGTATTGATTGATTTGACGTATTTCAAGAGTTGTGAAGCAATTTATTCTCATCCACTACCAGCTGCTTCACTGGCATGCAATTGACAAAACCATATCGGCGCTGTTCGCTAACGGAACTGTTTGCCGTGTCGGTGAAATTAACTGCACTTGTTCCCGGGGAAAACCATCGATTATTAAACAAATTTCCGAGTTCCGCAAAGTGAGGGTGCTCTTGCCGGTGAGGTAAAGTGATGCACCCGGTGTAATGGTAAGTTGTGCTATTGATGATACCTTGGTTGGCCATTGCTTATTTTTTGACAAAGCAAAAGTGTGTAGTTTAGCATGCACAGCAAAGAATGTCTTAGCCGGAGGTAGTTTGAATTAGCTGGCGGCAAGAGCCAGTAACGATTCATTAGTAAGGTTAGGACATGACTCCAGTATTTGCTGCTCAGTCTAACCCGACGCAAATAGCTCCAGGATTAGGTTGACTGATATCTCGTCCCTTTGATCATTGGTTTCGAAAGAACCTATTGAGAGGTATGAATAATTGGACTCAAGAAATTTTGGTCATTGTTTTTTTAAACTCTACTTGGCAAATTTGGTAGAATTGAAACAAAAGCTGATCAATCAATGATGTTATCGTTAACCAAAGGAGAGTAGATGAACTGGGGTAAGAATGCTGCATTCTTCGAGTTCAAACGATTTGCATTTTGATAATTGAGAAAATTTATTAGTTACTCTCCATGCCAAAGTCATAGTACACCACTTACAACATCTCTAAAGGTGTCCTCCCGGCAAAAACGTCCCTTCGTGTACTCATGAAATTTTAATCCATCGGGCATAAACGGAATGTCCAGAGTTTGAACGAAATACCTTTGTTAGCTTCCATTAAATAATTTAACCTGGAGACATTACAAAGAAACCATGTTTTATAAGAATGTCTATAACGAGTAATTTTGAAGATATGGATAGTAGGTTATCAAGATTGATTGCGATATGCTAGCTCAACATTCGGGATCATTAAGGAGCCCAGGTTTTGCATGTTAGTTTCGGGAAAGAGTTTCAAAATTTTCGATAAAACATTTGAGAACGACGGCGATTACTACCCACTACTATCGATATTAAAATCACAGATGACTTTCTAGAGGGACAGGGACAACGATCAAGCAACAAAAAGAGCATCCGGGTAAAATCCGCGATCGTTTGAAAAGATTGTGGCCTCGTCAGGAATCGAACCTGAATCTGGAGCTTCGGAAACTCTTATACTATCCATTGTACTACGAGGCCAAAATGAACTTATTCAAGGAGTCCAGGCGCATTTGTCGCAAAGATTTTTACGGCAATGGCGAGCAATATTACGCCAAAAAATTTACGTACCGCAATCAATCCTGCACGACCCAGTAATCGCTGAATGAAGCTCAACGATTTCAGAACAATGAACACTATTACGAGATTTATCAGGATCGCAATCAGCACACTCGACCCGGGATAATTTGCCTTTAACGACATGATCGTTGTCAGCGTTCCCGAACCTGCAATCAATGGAAAAGCAATCGGCACAACAATACTCGCTTTTCCATCCTGTTCGCTTTTGAAAAATTCAAGTCCTAAAACCATCTCCAATCCCAGGATAAAAATAACGATCGAGCCACCAACTGCAAACGACCGGATATCCAATCCCAATATTGATAACAACTCTTCGCCCAAAAAATAAAACAAGACCATCAGCGCTCCTGAAATCACCGTTGCCCGAACCACGTTCAGTTCACCCATTTTTTCTTTGAGACTTATCAGCACCGGTGTCGAACCGATTATATCAATCACGGCAAACAATGTAAAAGTGACCGACAAAAGTTGTTTGTAGTCAATGTCCATATGAACGATTTAACGGTGAAGGTAGAGAAGGTAGCAATCAGTTTTTGTGCATCATCCAATCAAATCGCAGAAATAAAATCCGTATTGCTGAACCACACTGTTCTCATTCATATCAGCAACGGCCGGAGCTTTCAGCTCCCTGTACACAATTTCACCCATTTCAAATTTGACCGGGTATTGAAAAAGCGGGCCATCAAAAACAAAACTGTGGTACTCGCCGTTCTCCCCGCAAGGATCCACGTTCGATGGAAGATCATTCAAAAAATCTTCGTCCAGTTGTCGACCACAGAATGATTTATCAAGCCATTGATCGTTCACGCAAACTACAACTGCCTTAAAACCTGAATCGATAAATTCGCGCATCAATAATTTGGTATCCATTTTCCACAGGGGAAAAATAGTTTCTATACCAGATTTGCTAAACGCTTTCTCTCGATAAGCTCTTAAATCTTCCAAAAAAATATCGCCGAAAATTGTGTGATTAATTCCCTGGCCAATAAACCACTCCATCTTAGTAGCCATGGCCAGTTCATACATTCCCATGTTTGGCTGATCGGGTAAACCGATTGTGGTCAACGGAATGTTGATCGCAGCAGCCTGCGCCTCCAGCAAACTAAAACGAACGCCATGCATCGACACCCGATTGAACGTAGTATTGATATTCGTCTGCAGCCACTCAATATAATATTCTTGTTGCTGTTGAATTTTCCACAACGCGAGCGCAGAATCTTTTCCACCGCTCCAATTCATCCACGCGCGTTTCATATCATTCCATTTTTATTTTCGACTAACCTTTATTCGATAAAACCGTTAAACAGGATACACACAGACAGTCGCTATAATTTTTGGCAATCGTAGCTCGATCGTTTTCACTTAAACCGACCATTTTGCATTCACAACTTTCGATCGACATTGCATTACACTCGAAATGTTTCATACAAGCCGGACAAATTTTTCTTACTCCTGCTGACATATGTAAAGATATCCGCATCGCTTCGATTCATTTTGGATGGGAGGTCATTAATTTTTTTTAATGCATATTCAAACGCCGAACACTCTTTGAGCAATTCGTACCTTAGCGGTCTTTCAGTACAAAATATTATTACATGAGAACAATACAACAGGCACTGAGCATAGTTGCACTTGCCTTTGCCGTTTCGGCAGTTAACGCACAAACGGACAGCGCGAAAAAATCAATTTATGATCAGCACGAAGCGTTCGCTCCGATGTTCTATCCCGCACAAGGGGATGATATCCGTGCTGCCGATGGAACCCCTGGCCCAAACTATTGGCAAAACCGCGCTGACTATGCTATCAACGCCACTTTGAATGACGTCGATCATTCTGTAAAAGGAAACGTCGTTATAACTTATACCAATAACAGTCCGCAAGCGCTATCATTTGTTTGGTTACAACTTGATCAGAATATTTATAATCAGCAATCCCGTGGTATTGCGACGACAGCGGTAACAGGTGGTCGCTGGGCGAACCGCAATGAGTTCAATGGCGGATATGATATCAGCGCCGTTTCCATCATTCAGAATGGAAAATCAACTGCTGCTAAATTTGAGATCATTGATACCCGGATGCAAATAAAACTTCCTTCTGCCATTCGGGCGAAGGGTGGTGCAATCAGTTTTCGCATAGAATATAAATTCATCGTTCCAGAATATGGTACCGATCGCATGGGTCGCTTAAATACAAAGAACGGCTGGATCTATGAAATTGCGCAATGGTTTCCGCGCATGTGCGTGTACGATAATGTGAATGGCTGGAACACGCTTCCTTATCTTGGCCAGGGTGAATTCTATCTTGAGTATGGTGATGTAACATATAATGTCACCGTACCTCCGAATCATATTGTTGTTGGTTCTGGCGAATTGCTCAACCCCCAGGAAGTGTTAACCACAGCACAGCAAAAGCGCTGGGCAGAAGCAAAGGCTAGTGACAAAACAGTTATGCTTCGTTCATTGGAAGAAGTCACTGACCCATCATCCCGCCCTTCCGGAAAGCCACTCACATGGAAGTTCAAATGCGTTCAAACCCGCGATGTTGCCTGGGCAACATCAACTGCATTCATTTGGGATGCTGCGCGAATGAATCTTCCGAATGGAAAAAAAGCTTTAGCGATGTCGGCCTATCCAGCCGAATCAGCCGGTGATTCTGCATGGAGTCGCTCTACAGAATATGTCAAAGGTGCGATCGAATTTTACTCCGATTATCTTTATCCATACCATTATCCTGTTGCAGTAAATGTTGCAGGCATCGTTGGTGGAATGGAATACCCCGGAATTGTATTTTGTGGTGCACGTGCGAAACGTGGGGGACTCTGGGGCGTAACCTCACATGAATTTGGCCACCACTGGTTTCCAATGGTTGTTGGTAGTGACGAACGACGCTTTCCCTGGATGGACGAAGGTTTCAACACATTCATCAACTCCCTTGCTGAAAAGTCATTTAATAAAGGAGAATATGCAGGCAACCGCGCATTCAATGCGCGTAATTTCGTGGGGCCGTTTTTTGGACCGAATTCAGAAGGTATTCTTACCGTTCCGGATGTAACAGCACAGGCAAACCTCGGAACGATTGCCTATCGCAAACCAGGCTTCGGGCTCAGTCTGCTCCGCGAAAATGTTTTAGGACCCGCCCGACTCGATAGCGCACTTCGATATTATGTACACAAGTGGGCATTCAAACATCCAACTCCTTATGATTTCTTTCATTGCATTGAGAACTACGCTGGTGAATCACTCGATTGGTTTTGGCGTGGCTGGTTCATGAACAATTGGAAGATCGACCAGGAAATCCAGGACGTGAGTTATGTGAAAGATGATCCAAAGCAAGGTTCGATCATTACTGTTGCCAATATGGAAAAGATGCCGATGCCTGTTGTTGTTGAAAT
>JACMLR010000053.1 GCA_014379515.1 Chitinophagaceae bacterium | reverse complement strand
TGGCTCCAGTATACCCCATGCGGTCGAAATTTACGTTTGCAGCATTTGCAGTGGATGAAAACGAGCCAAAATTTTGGATATACCGGCTTACATAACGGGCATCAAATTGAAGCCCTCTAGGAATTCCCGCGAGCTGTGTTGGGAATACCGATGATGGATCCGGGAACTGCGGAGTGTCGATATCCGAGTTTACATCGAGATACTTTTTACAGCTTGTTGCCACTGAAAACAGAATCAGTGTCAGGGCCAATATCTTAAATATATTTTTCATTTTGTACATTTTTGTCTTTCTTAAAATTGAAATCTACAGCCCACATTGATTCCACGTGGTGTTGCGATGGACCCAAAATCGATACCAGCGCCACCATAGCCGCGGTTTGAGGCAGTGTTTGCGTTTACGCTTGGGTCGGCACCAGTATAATTTGTAATCATGAATAAATCTGTACCAGTAACAAATACAGAAGCGTTTTTGAATACACGCTGTTTTGTTGCAAGCTTCGACGGAATGCGATAGGTAAGAGTAAGGTCGCGCATTCTCATCCAGTTTACTGATTCTATGAAATCAGATTCCGTTACAACACCCGCTCCGTAATAATCGCTACGGTAGAACGGATAAACGGTGATCGTATTTCTTGTTGGTGTTTTTGTGTTTTGCAATCCATCAGCGATTACTCCTTCTATGATCACCGGCTGTTCTCTATCGAGGGTTCTTTTGCTCAGACCTGTGAGATACAGGTAATATTCATTTCCGTTAAAAACATCGCCGCCTTTTCTGAAATCAAGATTGAAGCTCAGACTGAAATCTTTATAGCTGAAGCTATTGATCACTCCAATTCTGAAATCAGGCTGGCGATCACCAACTACGAAAAAGTCAGCGAGTGAAGATGATGGCAGACCAGAAGTTGGACTAATCAATACTTGTCCCGCTGTGTTTCTTCCATAAACTGCGCCGGAAAGATTTCCGCTGTTCGAACCCTCATAAGCCTGGGAACGGAGATTACCGAAAACCCATGTGTCGGAGTCATAGAACGTAGGAAGATCCTGAGGCATCTTCAATATGGTTCCCCGATTCATGTCAAAGTTTGCTGTAATATCCCAGGTAACATTTTTCTGTTTAATTACGTTTCCGGTAACGATAGCTTCGATACCCTTATTTTCAATCAGACCACCGTTAATATAGACAATAACAGTACCTGTACCATAGCTCGCTCTTGCAGGAATAATCTGGTCTCTGCTTCGAAGCATATACCTTGTAACGTCGATAGAAAGACGATTATCAAAGAATTTCAATTCGCCGCCGAATTCGAAGTTTTTGGTAAACTCAGGACGCAGACCGAAGTTGTTTCCTGTGGTACCAAAAGCGAATCCACCGCCAGTTGAAAGTTGAGATACAAACGTGTAGTCAATTATATATGGAAGATTTGGTCCTTTTGCTGTTGTGCCATAAGATAAACGTGCCTTACCATAACTAAACCAATCGACGTTGTCGAACATCTTCAAATCTCCAAATACAAAACTTAAAGAGGCAGCTCCATAATTAAAAAAAGGAACTTTTTCCGGATTCTGTCTTGAAACTAATCTTGAATCACCTTCCCTCGTACCAGCCAGTGACAGGTAAACAAGGTTATTGTAACCAATCGAATAATTTCCAAAAAATCTTGTCTTTCTGACATTGAAAACAGAAGTCTTAGCACTTTGACTGCTTGGGTCTGTGTTGTTGATGCCACTGAAATTCACTTCATAGAATCTTTCACCTCTTTGTGCCTCAACCCGTGTACGGTTGTCATCATTGGCAAAACCAACTATAAGTGTATTGGAGAAGTCTCCGAATTTCTTTTTCACTGTTCCTTTCAACACATTATTCCAGTTCTTGGTGTCTTGCTCATACAAAGAGTAGAAGCCGTTAGTAGCAAAACCAAATCTTGAAGAAGGATGAGTGAGATAGTCGCCATTCTGGCTATACATATCAAGCCCTGTTATGATACCAAGATTTAACCATTTATACGGATCATAGCTAAGTGTGAGATTGAGTGTGGTTCTGTCTACTCTGTCCTGTGATTGATTTTTATTCACATCCCAGAACGGATTATCAAATTCCGCTGATGCTGAAGTTGAAGTATTTCTAAAAAGTTTTCTTGATCCATCAGCATTCTGGTAATCGCGTACATCAATGTCTGAAGGGAAATTGAGAAGATTCATCAGATAGCTGCCGGCACCTTTTGAAGCTTTGTTTGTTGTAGAGCTTACGTAGGCGATCGAAGAATTGAGGCTGAGGTTTGGACGGAGCTTTGCGGTACCTCCAAGTCTGACAGTGATTCTTTCAAACCCGGTATTTGGAACAATACCATCCTGATTCATATAGTTTGCTGAAACCCTGTAGGTAGAAACATCTGTTCCGCCTTCTACGTTTACGTTGTGCTTTTGTGTAAATCCTGTTTTAAAGAATGCGTCAATATTATCGTAGATTTTTGTTCCTTCAGCATATTTAGGGCCGAAGTATCCAAAAATTGCACCTGCTGCAAAAGGGTTAACAGTAGCATTAGGATCGCTTACGCCATTAGCGCCACGACCATAAGTTGTTTGAATTTCAGGGAAGCGGTATACTTTCTCCCAGCGGAAGGCATTGTCGTAAGAAACGGAAGGCTTGCCAGCTTTTCCTTTTTTTGTAACGATAACGATCGCACCCGAAGCACCGTCTGATCCATAAAGCGTAGTCGCTTCAGGTCCTTTTAATATAGTTACACTTTCAATATCTGCGGGGTTAATATCCATCGCGCGGTTACCATAATCACTGTTTCTATTGCCCATTCCGACACCGGATGCGTTTGAAGCAGCAATTAAGTTTTCCTGATTTAAAGTCTGATTATCGAATGGTACGCCGTCGATTACAAAGAGAGGCTGATTGTTTCCGCCAAGCGAAACTGCTCCTCTGAGGACGATTGATGTAGAGGCGCCGGGGACACCAGATGTAGGCGTGATATTCGCCCCTGCAACGCGACCGGCGAGTGCGTTAATCCAGTTGTCTCGTTGAGTCTGTTCAATATCTTCTCCTTTCACCTCCTGAGCGGAATAACCCAGTTCACGTTTACTTTTTTTGATTCCGTAAGCCGTCACCACAACTTCGCCAAGCTGTCTGTTGGCGAGAATCATTCTCAAATTAATGGTGTTCGCTGCGCCGACCACAACTTCCTGTCTTGTATAGTCCACGAAGGTGAACACAAGTGTCTGTCCTGGTTTTGCATTAATTGAATAAAAGCCTGCCTGGTTTGTCTTGGTTGCTACCTGTGAGTTTTTGACGGCGACTGTCACATCCCGGAGAGGGGTGTTGTCGTCATCTGCTATCACCACACCTGTGATTGTCTTGTCCTGGCCGTACAAGAGTGTGGTACATAGCAATAGAACCAAAGGCGCTAAGCGCAGTAGTTTCCTCATAACAGTTTTGTTTTTTAGTTCTTAATCTATGGTTAGACAATAGTTTACCTGATCCTGCTGTTTTGCTTTTTGGTTTTTCCGGATAAAAAGAAAATTGGTTGTCAGGGATAGGAAATCGTGGTATACAAGGAAAGGTTTAAAGCACTTCGATGCCGGCATCGCGATATGGCTGCAATACAGGTTCATCCGGTGAAAGCTCTGTAACAAGCGTGTTGATTTCGTTGATCTGGCAGACCTGTATCGGCTGAAAAGAATTAATCTTTTCAGAGATGGTCATGCAGACCGTTTTCTGGGCAGATTCGATCATGGCCTTTTTTATCTGCACCACGTCCCAGTCGTTATCGGTTATTCCGTGTTTTACGTCGATCGAGTTCACCCCCAGTATGCAGAGATCAGCTTTTATCTGCCGGATCCTCGCAATGGCGTCTCCGCCAACCGTAATTTTTGAGGCTTTCGAAATCTTGTCCCCGATAAGGATGACGTCGATATTCGGGTGATGAAGATATTCCAGCACAGCAGGAATGCTGCCGGAAATAAAGGTTGCTTTCAGTTGGGGTGGAAGAATGCGGGCCAGCTCAATGATAGTGGTACCACCTGTGGTCAGGATGAACATGCCATCCTTGATCAGGTTTACAACTTTCTGAGCAATGCTGTTTTTATGTGTATAGGAATAAATCTTGTTGGAAGGGTAGTTGATATAATTGAACGACTGCGAAAGCGCGCCGCCGTGCACCTTGATGATTTTGCCTTCGTCGGCCAGTTCCTGCAGGTCTCTGCGGATGGTATCTTCCGATACATTTATCTCGTCGCTGAGGCTGGAGGACAGCACTTTATTGTGCAGGTTGACCTGATGAAGGATATAAGCCTGGCGTTCCCGTTTTAGCATATCGATTGTTGGTTACAAACCAAAGTAAGTTAAAATCTTGCAAAAAACCGCAAACTCCAGAAAAAAACTCGCAGGTTTGGCGAACGCTTATCTAGACCGTGTCGAAGTAGATTTTGACGGTTTGATAGAAAAGCCTGTTTTGCAGGTAGGCATTTTGTGATTGCTCGGTGAAGCGGTGCAGACCAAATAAACCCGCCGCATTTCCTTTGTTGATAGCGATCTCGAGGTAGCCGGCGGAATTGAAGATCGCAAGTTTTTCGCTCTCGGGA
>JACMLR010000052.1 GCA_014379515.1 Chitinophagaceae bacterium | reverse complement strand
TAATGAGTAAAGAATTTTCCCGTGATGATAGAACGCATATAAACTGGTATTTTTCTTTACAACTTAATTGATACAAATGAATACTTCGCCCTTTCAGGGCTCTAATTCCAAATTCAACTTCTATACCTAGGCCTTACAGCCTAGGATGATATACGTCGCTCCTTCGTAGCTTCGTAAATTAAGCTTTATCGAACATGGTGTGTTTTCCCTATTCGGCAAATTTCCTATTGAGAGCCTTTGACGAAATACATCCTTCCTTCGAACACTTGGACTATGATCTGAGCCTCTCGCGGATTTCGACAATAGCACTCAAGAAGGCTGTAATAACACCCAGACTGTACTTACGATAATTCCTTCATCGACATCCTGTATTGTTGCGGTGGAACGCCCATTATGCGTTTAAACTGGCGGGTAAAATAAGAAAGCTCGTTAAAACCCGACTGGAAACTCACCTCTGTAACCGAATAGTTGCTTTTTTTCAACAGCTTGCACGCGTACGAGATGCGGACCTCATTGAGAAACCGGCTGAAATTTTTATTGCATCTTGTTTTGAAGTAACGGCAAAAAGATGTTTCGGTCATATTTGCAACGGAAGCAACATCACGTATGGTTATTTTATCTGTGAAATGATCATACACATATTGATTGACAGAACGCATCCGGTCTTCGTCGTGGGAATAATCATAGAAATAATTTTTCGGCGTCATATAACTGTAGTCTTCAGCTTCCGCTAGGATTTGCAACACTTCAATCAGCGCGATAAACTTACGGGGTTCACTAAGCGCGGGCATTTTTAATAACAAGTCCTTGGCCGTGCATAACGAATCTTTCTTGAACGATAATCCACGTTGTGCTTTCTTAATCATTTGTCTGATCGACTGCATTTCCGGCTTCAGAAAAAAATCTGTACCCATAAAATCTTCCGTGAACTGAATGACAAGTCCAAATGGTTTGCAGTCGGGATACATCCGCGAGTACTCTGTGCTTTCTTGCAATACGTGGGGGAAATTGGCACCCAATAACACCAGATCATTCTCTTCAAAATGCTGAAACCCCTCACCCATTACACCGCGTGTTTTGCCTTCAATGAAAAACATCAGCTCAACTTCCGGATGATAATGCCAACGATTCGCAAGATCGAATGCCTCATACTTGAAAATAAACGAGCGATTAGCCTGGGGAACAATAAGTCGGTAAGACGGTTCAGACATAATACAATGCTTTCCTAATCAATAAGTTTACAAAATAAGTTAGATATAATAATCCAAATTGCTGACAATTTTATTAAAGTCTTTATGGAAACAAGCCTTCATTTTTACGGTCAGGAAGTTTGGCACATGCTTCGCGCCCTTCCTGTTGCCGCCATTAATCACCTTAAACGATCGCTATGCAACCCATTTTTGAAATTGATGTCAATAGGCGTACGCCGAAATATTTGCAGATCGCGCACTCGATTACGAAAGCCATCAAACAAGGCAAATTCAAACGTGGCGACCGCATCCTTTCAATCAACGAATTGAGCAACGAATACATGCTCTCACGCGATACAGTTCAAAAAGCGTATGATATGCTTGAAAAGGAAAAAATCCTACAAGCCGTTCGCGGCAAAGGTTTTTTCATCAATCGGACTGATATTGTAATGCCGTATCGCATATTGCTTGTGTTTAATAAACTGAGCAACTATAAAAAGATGATTTATGACAGCTTCGTTGCATCCCTCGGGAACAAAGCCACTGTCGATTTGAAGATTCATCATTCGTCCGTTAAACTGTTGAAAGAAATCACCGAAGCAAGTGCCGGTGAATATGATTACTACGTGATCATGCCACATTTTTATGAACAGCAGGAAGAAGCCATTAAAATTCTTTCCGGTATTCCGTCAGAAAAATTGCTACTGCTGGATAAAATCATTCCTGATCGGTTCGTTGGAAGTCCTGCAGTTTACCAGGATTTCGAGAAAGATATTATTGATGCCTTAGAGACCGGACTAAAAACTATTCGCAAATATCAGTCGCTCTTTTTTGTACATCCACGACTTGTCCCATTCCCATTTGAAATTGTAAATGGCTTTCGTCAGTTTTGTCGCCAGTACAGTTTCGAACAGAAGGTACTGGGAGAAATCGGGCTGGATCACGACGTCCAAAAGGGACAGGTATATATTGTGATTGAAGAATCGGATCTTGTTAATCTCATCAAAATTATCCAGCGGAAAAAATTCATAATTGGTAAAGATGTCGGTATCATCTCCTATAATGAAACGCCGTTGAAGGAAATTTTGCTCGGAGGCATTGCTACCATTTCAACGGATCACACATTGATGGGTGTCACAGCGGCCGAAATGATTATCAACCAAAAATCGGAACGGATAAAAAATCCTTTTACTCTTATTCCGCGTCCCTCGTTATAAAATAGATATCCCAGTAGCAATAATTTAGATAAATTATAAATGCGTTTTCACATGAAGAAAGCCCTTCTTTTATTGCTCAGCTTCTGTGCGATGCTCAACAATTTACAATCGCAACTAAAAATTAGTGCTGACAAACGGCACCTCGTAACAACCGCGAATAAACCATTTTTTTGGTTGGGCGACACCGCGTGGGAATTGTTTCATCGCCTGACAAGAGAAGAAGCTGATGTTTACCTAGCCGATCGAGCACGCAAAGGTTTCACCGTTATCCAGGCAGTGGTACTTGCAGAATTGGACGGGCTGAATACTGGAAATGCATATGGCGACAAACCACTTATCGATAACGATCCACTGAAACCGAACGAAGCGTATTTCAAACACGTCGACTATATCGTTGATAAAGCACAACAACTTGGATTAATCATTGCCATGCTGCCGAGTTGGGGCGACAAATGGAATCGCATAAGCGGATCGGGACCCGAAATTTTTACCGAAGCAAACGCGTCCTGGTTCGGAGAATTTCTCGGAAAACGGTATCGAAATAAATCACTTGTTTGGGTAATGGGTGGAGACCGTGACTTGCAAAAGCCCGAACATTTTGTTGTAATTCGAGCAATGGCTGCGGGGTTGAAAAAAGGCGATCAGGGGAAGCATCTGTTCACGTTCCATCCATACGGCGGAAGATCTTCAATCGAATTTTTTGAGAAAGATGAGTGGATCGATTTTCATATGCATCAATCGGGGCATTCTTCCTCGACAATGAATTTCAAAATCAATTTTAAAGCGCGATTGTTAGATCCAATCAAACCTTACCTTGATGGAGAACCGAGATATGAAGATCACCCGAACGAATGGAAGCCAGTTCAACTTGGTTGGATGGATGATTTCGACGTGAGGCAACCTGGTTATTGGAGTATTTTATCTGGAGCTACTGGTCATACTTACGGCAATCATAATATCTGGCAAATGTATACGGAGAAGCGCCAATCTATCTCCTGGGCGCGGACGCATTGGCGAGTTGCATTGAATCATATTGGTGCCACGCAAATGGGTATCATGCGAAAATTCTTTGAAAAACGAAATTGGCAACGACTTATACCTGATGCAACCATTGTGCTCACCGATAATCCCGAAGGAAAAGATTATTCTTTAGGTGCCGTATCCGAGGATGGTGATTTTCTGATGGTCTACCTCTCGAGCGGAAAAAAAGTGACAATTGATACAAAAAAAATAAAGGGGAATCGTTTAAGAGGCTGGCTATTTAATCCACGTGATGGTCGAACAATCGATGCCGGAACTTTTGACAACAGCGGTCAACATGAATTTAACCCGCATGCAATCGGCCGCGGAAGTGATTGGGTAATTGTTATCGATGATGCATCCAAAAATTATCCCAATCCGCAGGTATTATAGTTTTTACTTCTTCGATAAACGAGGCAATTCTTTGTAACTAATTAATTGAATCCCTTTCGAACGGATCGCTTCTTTCACTCTCTTACTGGTCCACAAATCAACGACGCCTTGCCGATCAACAGCAACATTTTCGTAACCGATATGAGAAACAGCCTGCAGTTCCGGTGTATTAAACCCTGGATGATCTACAAATAAATAAGTATTACCAGGCTCGAGTTTGCTAAGCATTCGAAGGAAGCTTTCTTCCTTTTCGGTTGCGGTTTCTTTTGGACCGTCATATCCAACATATTTTACACCATACTCTCCAGGATCGATATCAATCTTATACTCCTTTGCAAGACGTTTCGTAAGAACGCGGACCGAATCATTCAAATTTGTACAACCCATATGTGCGGAAATATGACTGATGCGCGGAATTTTTTTGAGTGCAAGTTCAATTTGTGCACGAAACTCTTTTTCGATATCAGTGATTGTCCACTTGTTTTCTATGAGAGCGCGACCGGGATAATTCGGATTTTTCCAGATCATCGGAAAAAAATACCCGTCCTCATCTTGCAAACT
>JACMLR010000588.1 GCA_014379515.1 Chitinophagaceae bacterium | reverse complement strand
CTCATCATTGGCGCAAGCGGTAGCGGGAAAACTGTATTGATGAAGTGTATGGTAGGACTGTACGTTCCTGACAGTGGAGAGATCCTGTACCAGGGGTTGGACTTCAACCACATTCCACTCGAGCAGAAAAAAGAGATACGCAAAGAAATTGGAATGCTGTTCCAGGGATCTGCTTTGTTCGATAGCTTAACCGTTGAACAAAACATCCTGTTTCCACTAAACATGTTTACTACTGATTCTTATAAGCAAAAAGCAAAACGCGTTAATGAAGTTCTCGATCGCGTGAATCTCAAAGATTCGAACAAAAAATTTCCTGCAGAGTTAAGTGGTGGTATGAAGAAACGCGTCGGTATCGCGCGTGCAATTGTGTTGAATCCGAAATATCTTTTTTGTGATGAACCGAACTCCGGTCTTGATCCCCAAACTTCTTTGGTTATCGACAAACTGATAAAAGATGTGACAATGGAATTCAATATGACAACCATTGTTAATACGCATGATATGAATAGCGTAATGGAAATTGGTGATCAT
Source organism: Chitinophagaceae bacterium (assembly GCA_014379515.1). Lineage (GTDB taxonomy): Bacteria > Bacteroidota > Bacteroidia > Chitinophagales > Chitinophagaceae > Endoryza. The sequence goes on along the minus strand of JACMLR010000588.1, from coordinate 5,839 downwards.
ATCATTTACATGTACCAGGGATTAAGAGAATGGGAAGGAAGTAATAAAGAAATCATCTTCAGTAAAAATGAACGATTAAACGAATTCATTTTTGCTTCCGAGTTTTTAAAAGATGCCAAGGATATGCGGATGTTAGAACAAGCCGGCAAAATTGACAACGACCGAAATATGGACGAACTGCTCAAGTAGCCCCTACCGCAAGCCGATCACTACATACATCTGACATGAAAAAACTAGCGCTTACTTCTTTGCTGCTTTGTATTATTTCCATTTTACCTGCGCACGAATTCTGGCTTCATCCAAATAAATTCATCTACAATCCGGGCGACCTTATAAATATTAAGTTCCTGGTTGGTGAAAACTACGACGGTGAGAATTGGAAAGGCAATCATGAAAGCATCAATACCCTCGATCTTTACCTTAGCGATGCTACCGATGATCTTTCGAGCTACATCAGTGAATCGCCGGGTGATTCACTTCGCTTCGCCATTTATGATGAAGGGACCTACCAAGTAGCCTATAATTCCAAAAACAAATTCATTTCACTGGATCCCGCAAAATTTCTTGAATATTTAAAAGAAGATGGATTACAAAATGCGATTGACTATCGCGCAGCTAATAACGAAAATGATTCGACAGGGAAAGAATTCTATCAGCGCAGCGTTAAAACGATATTCCAGGTTGGCAGCAAGATGGACCCCATACACAAGAAAGAAACCAGCCTCCCGCTCGATATTATTCCACTTCAAAATCCTTACTCGCTGATTCAAAAGACAGATTCGGTTTTGAGTACGTTCAAAGTACTGTTTAAGGGAAAGCCGGTTTCCAATCAGACAATGAAAGTCTGGCATCGGCTGAACGGGCAAACAATCCTGCGCGATCTTCCAACTGACTCCGAAGGACTTGTTCGTTTTCATACTTCAGCAACAGGACGCTGGATGTTAAGTACTGTAAAAATGGAAAGGCTTATGAACGATACAGCCGCCGACTGGCAGAGCTATTGGGGCAGCTGCACCTGGGGTTTTGATTAAGATCGACCTAAGTCATGAGCTGCGTCTATAAGCCGCTTCGCTATCCCTTTTTCCCCTATTTTTGCCCAACTTTTAAAATTGCATATGAGCATTTTAGTCAATAAACAATCGAAGATCCTGGTCCAGGGATTTACAGGAACGGAAGGTACATTTCATGCCACGCAAATGATTGAATATGGTACGAATGTAGTCGGTGGAGTTACGCCAAATAAAGGTGGTACACTGCATCTTGATCGTCCCGTTTTCAATACCGTTGCTGAAGCTGTAAAAACTACTGGAGCAAACGTTTCAATCATATTTGTTCCGCCTGCCTTTGCAGCTGATGCCATAATGGAAGCAGCTGAAGCGGGCATCGCATTGGTGGTTTGTATCACTGAGGGTATCCCGGTGCAGGATATGATAAAAGCGAAAAATTTTTTACTGGGGAAGCAGACCCGACTGATCGGTCCGAACTGCCCTGGCGTTATCACTGCTGATGAGTGCAAAGTTGGGATCATGCCTGGTTTTGTTTTCAAAAAAGGTAAGATTGGAATCATTTCAAAATCGGGTACGCTGACTTATGAAGCATCAGACCAGGTTGCGAAAGCTGGCCTTGGTGTGTCAACAGCGGTTGGTATCGGGGGAGATCCAATCATTGGAACAACAACTCGCGAAGCGCTTGAATTATTTATGCAGGATGACGACACTGAAGCGATTGTAATGATCGGTGAGATTGGTGGTGGTATGGAAGCGGAAGCTGCCCAGTGGTATAAAGAGCACGGAACAAAACCAGTTGTAGGGTTCATTGCTGGTCAAACAGCTCCTCCGGGAAGAAGAATGGGTCATGCTGGCGCAATCGTTGGTGGTGCAGATGATACTGCAGCCGCTAAAATGAAAATTATGGAAGAATGCGGCATTGAAGTAGTTCAAAGCCCGGCGGATATCGGCGCGTCAATGGCAAAACTGCTTGATAGCAAGAAGAAAATTCCGGCGAAGAAAATATAATTCGATTTCTCCTACGATGTTTGATACAAGAAACCCCGCAAATGCGGGGTTTCGCTTAAGTAACCATCAACTATACTAAAACACCAACGTCAACTTTTTTATTATTTATTAATATCTCCTGATATAATCAGCCAATTGTTCTTTACTGCTACTGAATGAGAACACATCATAGACTTTGAAATAATTCTTTTTGTCTGTTGTATGCTGGTATGCATATTTAGCGAGTTCCAATTTATTTGCTTCGAAAGCGAAGAGCAACGCCATCTCTCTTACCTGCATAGAATTGAAGTTATTTCTATCAATGGTTTGCTTCGCCATTTGCAATCTTGAGTTTTCAAAATTCTCGCGATTCAATGCACCTTTGAGCATCTCAAAGGATTTGTTATCCATTGCCGACTTGTTGTAATCATAGCTATAGTCGTTATTGTTATAATCGCGATCGTTTGTGCTCCAGTCATTGTCACGACCCTTTCCCCAATTATCATCACGATCTCTGCCGCGCTGCCTTTTACGTTCGTCAATTTCGACCCGACCGTTTCGATTAATCGAAATCAGGATGTGCTGGCGCGATTTTACGTTTACGTTTGCATTGTACATTATCTGTTTGCGAACGTTACGATTAAAAATTCCGCCGCGCTGATCCAGTGTATACACCTGCACAAGGTGTTGACCCGGGCGAAGATTATTAATTACAATCTCCTGGTTGCGGTTTTCATAACGTCGTCCATCAACTTCAATAAAGACCTGCTTTTTGCTTAAATCAATAAATGTGATTTTTCCGTCGTTTGCTGCAGCAAAGCTTGTAAGTGTTACTAAAGCTGCTGCGAAAAGTGTAAAGATCTTTTTCATATTTTAAATCCTCCTGCAATATGAGAAGATCACTCGAATCAAAAGATTAACGCGATTTAGATAAGAAATCGTTAAAGAAAAAAAAGCGTTTAGCGGTGATCTCGCTTATGAAAATAAGGCTGTGGCTGCATCAGTAAACCAGTCTCAATTCGATAACTTGTAAAAAATTCCAGGCATGTTTCAAAAAATCACACTATCCATTCTCGTTTGTATTGCCATCTTCTCAAATGCCAGCGCGCAGCCTGGCAGTGGCAAATACGACAAAGCCTGGTCACGCATCGATTCATTGCTCTCTAAAAGAGGATTGATTGAAACTGCGGTAGCGGAGGTAAATAAATTGTACACGATGGCGAAAGCGGAGAAACAAGATGCACAAATTATTAAGGCACTCGTTTACCGTATGAGTATGCGCTCAATGAAAGAAGAGAACGCATCAACTACAAATATTCGTGAAATAGAAAAAGAAATCATCGCCGCTGCGGAGCCGGCAAAGTCCATTCTCACCAGCATACTTGCGGAAATGTACTGGCAACATTTCAATCGTAACCGATACAAACTATACGATCGAACAGAAACGGTAAATTTTGTTAAGGCTGATATCAATACATGGTCGCTCAATGATTATCACCATAAGATTGGCCAATTATACATTACTTCAATCTCCAATGAAAAGTTATTACAACAAATAAAGTTCGATCGATACAAACCGATAATTATCGCTGGCAATCAGCGTCAACTTCGCCCTACCCTATTTGATTTGCTGGCACATCGTGCACTTCAATACTTTCAAAATGACGAGCGGGATATCGATGAACCGACTTACGCTTTTCAACTTGACCAGGCAAGCATATTTGATCCTGCAGCAGATTTTATTATAAGAAAATATCCAACGCGGGATTCTCTTTCATTGTATCAGAAAGCATTATCGCTTTATCAACGACTGATACGCTTTCATTTAAACGATGCAAATCCCGATGCATTGATAGATGTTGATCTGAATCGTTTGCAATTTGTTCGTGAGCACGCGGTGATGGAAAACAGGGAAGAACTTTATTTGATGTCGATCAATCACATTGCGGAACAATATGGCAATCATCGCGCAGCTACACAGGCCTGGTTCCTGGTTGCACAGTGGCATTTTAGTAAGGCGTCGGAAGACACAAGCTATGCAGGTTTTGTAAAAAGCAAAGAGATCCTGGATCGACTTGTATCGCAGAAAGATAGTTCAGAAGGAAGATCAAATGCCAGGTTGCTGTTACATCAACTGACTGAGCCTTCTGCACGGATTATCGGTGAAAAAGTAAACGTGCCGGGGAGACCATTTCGGGTATTGGTGACGTATAAAAACACGAAGTCGTTATTTGTCCGTTTCATCGCTATTACACCAAGGATGAAAGACAGCTTAATGAGAAATAACGATTACAATAAAGTGTGGTCTTATCTCACAGCACAGAAATCAATTCGATCGTTAACTCAGCAACTTCCTCCGACAAATGATTATCGTGAGCATCGGGTGGAAATAAAGAGCGACAGTCTTCCCATTGGCGAATACATAATGCTTACCAGTTTAAACAGTGGCTTTTCAACAACTGAAAATAGTTTGAGTTTTCAACGGTTCCATGTTTCGAATATTGGGTACCTGAATCGGGCTAATCAATACTTTGTCGGTAATCGCGAAACCGGAGCACCACTTACCCGTGCAAGCGTCCAGCTATGGTATCGTCAGTACGATTACCCCACTCAACGTTTCTCATCGAGAAAGGGAGAGAACATTATGACGGATAAAAATGGTTTTTTTGTAATACCGGCATCAACATCACAGGCAAACAATTCCGTTAGACTGGAATTAACTCACGGAAACGACCGCCTGTTTCTGGATGATGAAATTTATACTGGTAATAATCGCCGTCCAATCGTCACTGCTGCATTACAAACTTATTTTTTTACTGATCGCTCCATTTATCGTCCCGGGCAAGTTGTGTATTTCAAAGGAATAGTTATTCAAACAGAGGGCGAGGCAAAATCTGTTGCCACAGGGAGATCAGTTGTAGTGACATTGTATGATGCAAACGGCGAAAAAACTGATTCGATAAAACTTGTTACCAGCTCGTATGGTTCTTATTCAGGAAAATTCACTTTGCCGCAAGGAACGCTAAACGGATCATTTCGAATTGAAGATGGGTTAACGAAACACTCTAGCTATATCTCAGTTGAAGAATACAAACGACCCCGTTTCTCGGTTGAAATTACCAAGCCTGGCGGAACATACCGGGTGAACGATACGATTAACGTTACTGGAATGGCAAAAGCATATGCCGGAAATAATATTGATGGAGCAATTGTAAAATACCGGGTTGTTCGCCGTACGCATTGGAGAATTTGGACGGGTGGATATGGAAGAAAAATTTGGCCTCCGCATAATTCAGACGAAATGGAAATTGCGCATGGAGAAACGAAAACGAATGTAGCTGGCGAATTCACTATTCCGTTTACTGCCATACCAAATTTGCAACGGGACAAAAGTGAACAGCCTGTTTTCTATTACGAGGTTAGTGCCGACATAACAGATATTAATGGCGAAACAAGAAGCAGTTCAACAACCGTTGCAGTTGCTTACCAGGCATTAAAACTTTCGATCAATATCGATGGCTCAATGCCCGCGGATAGTCTTAGATCATTACCTATTCGTTCAACAAATCTGAATGATGTATTTGAGAAGACGACTGTGAAAGTTTCTGTTTACCCGTTGAAGCAACCAACGCGGCTGTTTAGAGAACGATATTGGGAAGCACCTGATCAGTTTGTGATGACAGAACAGGAGTATCATCAATTGTTTCCATTGGATATCTACAAAAATGAAAACGATTTTTCCACCTGGGAACGTGGAGCAAAGGTATTTGAACAGATTGGCGTAACGAATGCATCAGACTCTTTCCTATTGGAACAAAAACTTAAACCGGGTTGGTATTCGATCG
>JACMLR010000587.1 GCA_014379515.1 Chitinophagaceae bacterium | reverse complement strand
TTCATCATTGGTATTATATTAATTGCGATCTGGAAAATTATTGGCTTTAAAAAACCAATTGCCGGTCTTAGTTTTCGAAACTTCAACATCAAGCCATATCTAATTATTCTCGCGTGCATGATTCCGTTAGTCGCGTTTGCAGCAACGCAATCGGATTTTTTAAGAATGTATCCGAAGTACAAATCGATAACCTTCATCGCGCCGTTCACAGCTGAACTCTGGAAGTACAGACTTCTTTATGAATTAAGTTATGGATCGGATTTTGTCACAATAGAATTATTCTTCCGCGGCTTTCTTGTGCTTGCGTTTTGTAAACTCTTCGGAAAAGATGCTATTCTGCCAATGGCAGCATTTTATTGCACCATTCATTTTGGCAAGCCGTTACTTGAATGCATCTCTTCTTATTTCGGTGGAATTATTCTTGGAGTGATTGTTTACAGAACTCAAACAATCTGGGGCGGCCTCATTGCACATTTGGGTATTGCCTGGATGATGGAAGCCGGGGGTTATTTCGGAAATCAATTATTTAAATAAAAAGCTACCAACCTGTAAGCCGGATCCTGTCTCCCGCACGCGGGACGGTTATCATTTATCTGTTCCGTTATTTACATATCGGAATCAATCTGCCCACCCTCCATCTCTGATCATTGCTAATCATTGGACGAGCAGCCCTTGAAGATGGTATACGTGGCATTTCAGCGTGCAAGGTTTACCCGCCCGATACGTCGCCGTATCGAGCCGTGGGCTCTTACCCCACATTTTCACCTTAGCCCTCCGCGTGAGCGGATTAATTCATTCGCTTTCACAAATGAATGCAGGTAGTAATTTTCTGTGGCACTATCTGTCTCCGAGAAGTCGGAGCCCGGCTATTCACCGGTACACTGCTCTGTGCTGTCCAGACTTTCCTCTCCCGCCAATGGCGGAAACGATAACCCGGTTGGTAGCATTACAAATTTACTAATTATTGGTACCGCTATTGACAGCGATTTTCTCCAGGTCTTTTTTCAACTCAGTGATGATTGCTTTCAAGCTTACCGCCTCTTTCTTCCTGCTTAACGATATCACATCAAGTAAGATCGATAAATGTTCAAGCTCGGCCATTCGCTTACCCTTTGAACCAGCCTTCTCCCACAATTGCTTATACGTAGTAAACAAATCGTCTTTTCGTTTCTTTTGCGCAGCCGAAGGACTGGCAATCATGAGTGCAAGTTTCGCATTTGCGGTTCTTGTAAGATCCCAATAATCGATTATCTCCCCTTTCGGTTGAAGGTTATCTTCTTCTTTTCTCAATCGTTCCAGGCTTTTCTCAAAATTTGCCTGCTCTTTTGCCGTGCGTTTTCCTTTCGCTTTTGCGCTTGCTTTTGCTGGCGCTGATAATCGGAGCAAACTTTCAATAGCGATCCAGTTACTAAGTGGATACATGCCATCAGTCCGTTTGCTGTTTACATACGCATCACGATAATAATCCGCGGCCTGCTGATATGCCGCTTTGCGCGATGTATTATTTGCGCCGGAAAGTAATCCTTTGCGTTTGTACGCACTCGCCATAATGCTCATCCGTTCTGAGGTAGGGCTGATGTTCAACATCACTTCCATATCCCGAATAACATTACTCATTTTTGATAGCAGAGCAGTTTGCGATCCTTTCTTATGGAGAAAATCAAAACTGTACTTACCTGCACGAATATTACAATAGCGCTCGAAGGCCGCAACCGAATAGGCCGCTCGCTCCGTTTGAAATAATGTTTCGAGTTTGGTGATGCACCGGTCGTACTCATACAAATCACCAAAAATGAACGCTTCTGCTTCTGTAATAACAGGGGTTCGCAACCCAGCTTTGTCAACCGCAGCAGATATCTGTTCTAAGGACGACAGGATATTCTCGGAAGTATACTGACCGGTTTCCGCCATGTTTTGCAGATTGTGCAATTCGATCTCAGCTTCTTCTGAAATCACGTATGACTTCTCTTGTGGCTTAGTGTCTTTCGCGATGTTGAAACGATAGTATTGATCGCCATAACATTGATACGCTCCCCACGTGTTTGTATAGTCGTACTTTTCATAAATTAATTGCCGGGCACGTTTCACGGCTTCACCCAGGCTGTACCCCTCAAACATATTTTGGTAGAAGCTCGCAGTAAAATCCAGCGCGGCACTATCATCAACTGCCCAGCCTGCAGCAATTACAGCTTTTACACCATTGTTGATCAGCTGCGTACCGATATTGGCTGCCAGCTGTAATCGGTCCTGGAATAACCTCTCAGCAACCGCGTCGTTTTTTCCAAGAAAACAGCAATTCACGAAAACAAATTCAGGGGTTGTACTCATCTGGTTGATTTCCCGCGTTGATAAGAACACGCCATCGCCAATCAACATTCCCGATGCCTTCGGATTTTCCGGGTTAAAGACGCCATGGCCCGCCAGGTGAATGATTTTATATTCACTACTGAATAACGCCTGGATGATACCGAAAGACGATTCGTTGATTAAGGTTGTTGTGTTGAAACCATTATTTTGCAACACCGCTGCTACCATCTTGCCTTCATCTTTTGCGCCCGGTAGTTGTGTCGCAAAACCTTTTAGATTCGGGTCGCCAACAACAAGCGCGTTCATACTCGTAACAGCGTTTATGCGCAAGCGGTAATGCTCGGTCGCATACTGGCGAATCATTCCAGCATTTACGCACAACGGCTTCGCTGTTGAAACAGTTCCATCTTGCAACAGTTCCCACGGAAACGGTGCAGTATCTTCATCGACGATCCAGTTAATATTGTTTTGACGTTTGATCTGATCCTTGAAATCAGTTGGAATTAATAACTCGAAAAGGGTTTTTGCCAGTGCTGGTGTCCAAAGATTATCCGTTGACATTTCGCTCACTAACTGATCGATGATTGCTTTTGTAGTGTGCAAAATGCGCTGCTCTTCCCGCGCGCCTCCAGTTGAAATTGTAAACAGGAATCCCTGGTGATTTGGATCTCTTGCATCTTTAATCACTTTCACAGTAATTCGTGTCCACCATTCATCCATCGAGTTTGATGGCAGTCGTTTGCGGGTACCCAGTTGCGAAACGATCTTTTTCGGTTCCACATTTACTGCCAGCAAACTGTCCTTTGCTTTTTCGAGTTTGTTCAATGCCTGGAAACCGCTTAAGGCAACATCTTCATACAGTTCTACAAACTCAACGTGCTCGATCAGGGCCGAACCATTGTCCGCAAACAAACTGCGAACTTTTGCATTCGC
>JACMLR010000586.1 GCA_014379515.1 Chitinophagaceae bacterium | reverse complement strand
CGGCACCGAATCTACCACAAATGGTTTTTCCATTGGAACAAGCCTGAGCAATTTTGGAGATTTGGGAGTGGGGGTGAGATTTATATTCTAACTCGATTTTTGCGCAAGTCTTAGAATACAGAATAAAGGAGAAAGAATACAGAATAAATCAACACGCTTCCAATTGAATTGATTCGTTGGCCAGATTCTGTATTCTTTCTCCTTTATTCTGTATTCCAAAATCTTCTCTCAGCTTCGCGGCATTACCTTAAACTTCCCCTCGGTCCGCCAACAGCATACGTTGCTAGCATCCTGGTTTTTTGTCCGGCAGAAAACATGTACATACAAGCATCATCGGTGTAGTCCATGTAGTTCATAGTCATTTCAACTGGAGCGCCGGTGCAAGTGCTTTTATGACCGGAAGTTGGACAACCATAGTTCGCAGTATTATGTGGAGGTGTATCACCTACCTGGTCGTTTCCGCAGGAAGCATCACCCCAAATATGACGAAGGTTTAACCAATGGCCAACCTCATGTGTCGCTGTTCTTCCTTTATTGAATGGGGCAGCCGCTGTACCAACGCGACCAAACGCATTATTGTCGCATACAACTCCATCGGTCGCAGCTGAACCACCGGGAAATTGTGCGTAACCAAGAATACCACCACCAAGATTGCAAACCCATAAATTCAGTTTAGTTGTTGGACTCGTAGGACTGATGCCGCCACGATTATTTTTCTTCATGGCATCATTTGTATTCCAACTTGTTTTGTTTGTCTGCTTGCGGATTACCTGGTCAAGCACAAAACGAATTTTTGTATCACCTGATTTAACAGTGTTATAAGTTGAAGTACTATTGTAATCAGAATTGCTTGCAGCAAAATCTTCATTCAACACATCAATTTGTGACTGAATTTGTGCCGCTGAAATGTTTTCCGCAGCAGTTCTGTACAACACATTTACAACAACTGGGACCAGCATTGAACCATCCGGTTGCAGTTGGTTGGTTTGCGGACCCCGCATATATCTATCAGTGAATGCCTCTATCTCATCCATCCTCAATTTCATGGAAGGATCATCTTTTAAGTTCTGCTGTAATACTTCATAGGAAACGCAGTTGCGCATCCCCACGGGCATTTCGGCTAGCTGGTCGGGATCTGATTGAGTGGTTGTTGAATCAGATTTTTTACAGGAAGAAAATAGTAGTGTTCCAAGCACCAATGCACCAAGGATTTTTCTCATGTCAATTAGTTTTTAGTTAGGAATGATTCATAAATTAGGATTTATTGTAATGCGGGAAGTGGGTAGTTTTGGGGGGAAATTAGAATACAGAATAAAGAATACAGAATAACGTAGCGCGCAAACTGCAACTTTCCCTGTACCTATTGAATGAGTTGAGATAAATATCGCAAAGCCTCGCAAACGCCTGTATTTATTCTGTCAATTCGTTTCTTTAGATCTATGCTCCCAGTTCGATGCCTCAAATAAAAGATGGCGCCCCAGTAGAGCTGTAACGGTGTTAACATTACTTTCCCGGGGTTACCACTCCGCGCTATCAGACTACGCCACTTCGTGGCACGCAGATTGAAAATAAAGTCACCATTGCTTGTCAAATGGATTTAGGACATTAACTATCGAACGGATTTGAGACAAAACACTTCAATGCCTCGCAGACGCCTGTATTCATTCTGTCTCCCTTATTCTTTATTCTTTATTCTTTATTCTTTGAGCTATTTCCCCTCCATTAAACTTCCCCCCTTCCCTCAAGTCTAAACCCAAATTCTTACATGGCGGTTAGTAATCAGCTAAAAAATCAACATATTATGTGGCGTGCCGGATTTGGCCCGATGGTCGAAGATCTGCATCGCCTTGACGACAGCCCCCCTACCGCTTTTGTCAATGCACTTTTTAAAGCGTCGTCAAAACCACCCGTTTATATTGATGTGGCGGACAACTTCATCAAGGGCCTTGCAATGGGAGTCGATGAAATAGGAAAACAAAGTAAGCGTGATCTGACTCCTGAAGAACGGAAACGGGTTCGTGAACAATCCAAAAAGGATATTAAGAATCTCAACCTGACCTGGCTGAATAAAATGATCGACAGCAAAGAACAGCTGAGAGAAAAAATGGCTTTCTTCTGGCATGGTCATTTCGCGAGCCGCAATTTGAATATTCTGTATCAACAACAACTTCTTGATGTTGTGCGGACAAACGCACTTGGCAATTTCCGGGATTTACTTACCGGGGTTAGCAAAAGTGCCGCGATGATTAATTTTCTCAACAACAACCAGAATCGCAAAGATCATCCGAATGAAAATTTTGCACGGGAAGTAATGGAATTGTTTACTCTCGGTCGTGGTAACTATACAGAATCCGATGTGAAGGAAGCAGCGAGGGCATTTACTGGTTGGGGAGCCGGCCTAAACGGTGAATTCGTATTTCGGAAATTTCAACATGATGACGGAACTAAAACGGTGCTTGGTAAAACAGGAAAATTGCAGGGCGAGGATATTTTGGATATTCTACTTAATCGTCCTGAAACTGCACAATTTATAACGAGGAAAATCTACCGCTTTTTTGTGAACGAGCAGGTCGATGAAAATCATATCCGCCAGCTTTCCGACACGTTTTATAAAAGCGATTACGATATTTCGAAATTGATGCGGGAAATTTTTTCCAGCAATTGGTTTTATAATGAATCCAATATCGGCGCACGCATCAAATCTCCAATTGAGCTGCTCGCCGGGATGCAACGAATGCTTCCTATGGAATTAGAAAATCCAGAAGCTCAATTACTCCTACAGCGACTACTTGGTCAATTACTTTTTTATCCTCCTAACGTAGCCGGATGGCCGGGCGGCAAAAATTGGATTGATAGTTCGTCGTTGATGCTACGACTACGACTGCCAAAATTATTATACGAAGCCGACGAGTTAGCTGTTTCTCCGAAAGATGATGATGATATTATGATGGGGATGAAAGAAAAGAATCTCAAACAGATGGGCAAACTCGGTGGGCAGTTAATTGGTGCGCAAATAGACTGGAATTTGTATGTAAATAAATATGAAAAGATTCCTCGCGAAAAATTGATGTCATCAATCGCGGGTAATGTTCTTCAGATTCGGTCCTCAGTTGCGGACGATGTAATTATCCGTCATGCGGATTCAAGCAGCAGAAATTCATTTATCAAATCTGCAACCATACAATTGATGTGCACGCCAGAGTATCAATTGTGCTGATCATAAACTCAAACAATTCAAATGCTAATAAAACGCAGAGGTTTTTTACAGGTTGGTTCACTAGCGACAGCATCATTGATGCTGCCTAAGTTTTTGAAAGCATTCGAGCAACCCATCGCTGTTCCACCAGGTAATAAGGTTCTGGTGATTTTACAATTGAGTGGAGGTAATGACGGACTCAATACTGTTGTACCGATCAGCAATGATATCTATTATAAAGTGCGGCCCCGCCTCGGTATCAAACAGGACAAGTCACTGGTATTAACGCAAGATACCGGGCTCCATCCATCGCTAACAACATTCAAAGAATTATATGATGATGGTTCGCTCGGGATACTCAACAGCGTCGGGTATCCAAATCCCGATCGATCGCATTTTCGGAGCATGGACATCTGGCATAGTGCCAGCAATAGCAATGAATATATTTATACTGGTTGGCTCGGGCGATATCTTGACGCGCAGTGTGTTGGTTGCGATAAACCAACGCAGGCCCTTGAAATCGATGACATGCTCAGTATGGCATTAAAAGGTGAACAAATGAAAGGACTTGCAATGAAAGATCCTCGTCGCTTGTTTAATACCGCAAATGAAAAGTTTTTCAAAGACATCTCACAAGCGCACCACAATGATGCCGGTGAACAGCCGGTCGACTACTTATATAAAACAATGGCTGAAACAATCAGCAGTGCTGATTACATCTTCAAACAAAGTAAACTTCGCCCATCAGCTACCACGTATCCATCGACAGAACTTGGAAAAAGTTTCCAGACAATTTCTTCGCTCATTCAATCTGATATTAATACGCGTGTCTATTATGTGTCCTTAGGCAGTTTCGATACCCACGTTGCACAGGAAGGACAGCAAAAACGTCTGTTCACGGAAATGAATGAAGCGATTAAATCTTTTGTAAAAGATTTGAAAAACAATAATCGCTTCGAAGACGTTCTAATAACTACATTCTCCGAGTTTGGTAGAAGAGTTGCACAAAATGCAAGTGGAGGCACTGATCATGGTACTGCGAATAATATGTTTTTCATTGGTGGCGGGCTTAAACAAAAGGGAGTATTAAATGCGATGCCCGACTTAACAAAACTCGTTGATGGTGATTTGCAACACCAGGTCGATTTCAAAGATGTGTACGCTACGATACTTAAGAACTGGCTTCAAACAGATGATCAGAAAATTTTAAATCGAAAAAGCAAGTATCTGTCGTTTGTATAAGATTGAGACTATCGAACTAATTGAACGGTTCCGCGTTCTGTCCGGATCTGATCATTGTAATCTTTACCGCTAACAACCCATACATACGTTCCAGTTGGCTGTTGTTTACCATTGATCAATCCATCCCAACCGGGCTCAGCATTTTTTGCAGAATAAACTAGCTGACCATAGCGATTAAACACCCTGAAATAATATACCTCTTTAATTCCGATAGGTATAAATCGAAAACGATCGTTGTGGCCATCGCCATTGGGACTAAAGGCGTTCGGTACATAGATTGCCGGTCCTTTCACAACCTTTATCTTAATTGTGTCACTTGTTTCACAACCAAAAGAAGTTGATGCCGTTAGGATAAATTGCGCATCACGTTGAAGAATTGCAATCGGGTTTTGTATGGCAGGATTACTCAAGCCGGTTGCTGGTGACCACAAATACGAATCACCACCACGTCCGTTCAGTTGCACTGGCTGTCCACTTGCAACTACGGTATCCTTGCCTGCAAATGCATTCGTTTCGTAAATTTTTATAAGATCGGAAATTGTGTCTGATGCACAGCCCGCAGTGGAAACCGCGTAAACATTTACGTTATATTCTCCGCCTTTATCGTACCGGTGTTGCAATGTTTGACGCGAAGTATTTGTTCCATCACCCAATTGCCAATTCCATCTCGCTATCGGAACAGCCGACGTATTAGTGGCAACAAAACTCACCGCATCAGTAATACATGCATCGCTTGCTGTCATCGCTATCGATGGCACAGGGTTCACTGTGAACGCTTTCATTACTGGATCGGAAACGCAACCCTCTTTCGTTTGTACCAGCAATTGCATTTCATAAGGACCAGTGGCATTAAATTGATGAAGATATTGGCCTTCCGTTGTGCTTGTAATCGAATTTCCGACCAGGTTCCAGGTCCAATTATTGATGGAGCCGTATTCAACTGAACTGGAATCTTCAAACGTGATCAAAGCATTTTCGCATGCTATCTCGGGTTCTAAATCGAACCGGGCAACGGGCTTCGAACCAACAACAACCTGGCGCTTGAATGTATCAGATAGGCAACCATTATTGCCGAGTATATTCAATTTTACATCATAGATTCCTGGCCTGGGGTAGGTGTGTGCCGGCGGGTTCTGCACGGTATCGGTTTTGCCATCTCCGAAATCCCAGAACCATTTTAAAATCTGGCCGAATGAAGCAGAGCTGTCCGTAAAAAGTATTGGCGTGGGGAAACAAGTGATTACGTCGGGTTGGATTGCCTCAATGCCGGGGTTCAGTGATGTGCAGAAACGCTGGCGATTTCGCGACCCACCCGTTGATCCTGTGAAGCCCCAAAACACCTGGGGATCGCCGTTGAAAACTGTAGCAACAAGATCTACCGTCGTTTCGACTTTGTCACGTCCATCAACTTCCGCAGACAGAACCTTTGTAGCAGGATTCCATACAATATGAAGAACATGCCATTGGCAGTCTTCGATATTCCCACCATTTAGACTTATCGGTGGTGTAAGATTGTTTGCAGAGAAATGATTCAGATCCCCGTTTTTGTGGATGGAAAGGTGATCGGCTGATGGATCGCTATCGTTGAAATTTTGCCAGGTGTCAATCGCAATTCCAATTGAAGGACTGATACCCTGGAAACCGAGACCTCCCCCGGTTGAACCGATACTGGTGCTGATAGGTTGCAAAACGAAAACGAGTCCGTCTGCACCATCGCCGTCCCGGCAGCCAAGATTAACGTTGAATTTAAAGTCGAACGCTTGAGCTAAACTAATCTTGTTGATATTCCATACGGAACCTGACTGCGTGAACTCATCATTCGTGAGCGTATAACAATTGCAATTCTCCTGGTAGGCGTTCCCGTTTATATGATATGGAGTGACGTTTTGTGAAATGAGTGTTGACCGCCCGCAAAGGCAAAAAACAACGATTAATATGGCAGTCAGCCTAAACGTCCTCATTATGATGCGTACGGAATTAAAATAAAAAAGCCATCTATTCAATGATGTGGCTCAAAGGAACAGATAGCTCAAAAAATTTATGACCAGTGCGAATTACCAGCCTTGTTTAGCGATACCAGCTTTGATGGCAGCTAGCGCTTTGGCTTCATTCATAAGCGTTGTAAGCTTACTTCCCTTCCCGTCGTGACCTTGCGCCATATATGCACCTCTGGCAGTTTTAGTGATCACTGCGTCTTGAATCGGAACATTTTTCTCTTTCGTTTTAACGTTATACGCAGTGAGAGTTACGTCTTCCATAGTAAACTGTTTTGAGTTAGTAATGCCTGAAATTAAGGAATTTTGAGCTTGCGCCGCTTAGAAAATTGATCGATCCGAAAAAAACGAGCGATTCATGCTTTTTCATCGTGTAACTAAAAGGTTGAGGGCTAAACTTATACGTCTAATCTCGCATAACGCGCATGGCTCTCTATAAACTCCCGGCGGGGAGCGACTTCATCACCCATTAGCATGCTGAATACGCGGTCGGCTTCAGCGGCACTTTCAATCGTTACCCGCTTCAATGTGCGCGTAGCGGGGTTCATCGTCGTATCCCATAATTGTTCGGAATTCATTTCTCCAAGACCTTTATAGCGCTGAATGTTTACGCTGTCTTCTTTACCGCCGCTCAATTTCTCGATGAGCAACTTGCGTTGATCTTCGTTATAAGCGTACGCGCCTTCTTTGCCCCTTTTAATGAGGTAAAGTGGAGGTTGGGCGAGGTATACATAACCTTGCTCGACCAATTCTTTCATGTATCGATAAATAAAAGTCAGGATGAGGGTGGCGATGTGACTACCGTCTACATCAGCATCGGTCATGATGATTAACTTATGATACCGGAGTTTATTTGTGTTTAATGCTTTCGGATCGTCGGGGGTTCCCACGGTAACTCCGAGCGCTGTGTACATGTTGCGGATCTCTTCATTTTCATAGATCTTATGCTCCATTGCTTTTTCAACGTTCAATATTTTACCACGCAATGGTAAAATCGCCTGGAAACTGCGGTCGCGACCTTGCTTAGCAGTTCCACCTGCACTATCACCCTCAACCAGGTAAAGCTCACAACGTTTAGGATCGCGTTCGCTGCAATCAGCCAGCTTACCGGGTAATCCACCACCACTTAACACGCTTTTGCGTTGAACAAGTTCCCGTGCTTTACGAGCTGCGGCTCTTGCCTGCGCGGCGATGATTACTTTTTGGATGATATTTTTCGCTTCGCGAGGATTTTCTTCCAGATATGCATCGAGAACAGACGCAACTGTACGATCAACAACTCCCATCACATCGCTGTTCCCCAATTTCGTTTTCGTTTGACCTTCAAATTGAGGCTCGGGAACTTTTACAGAAATGATTGCGCTAAGACCTTCACGAAAATCATCGCCTTCAATCTCAACTTTTGCTTTTTCAAACAGGTTTTGCTTTTCGCCGTATTGTTTGAAAATCCGTGTGAGCGCTTTGCGAAAACCAGAAACGTGAGTACCACCTTCGATGGTGTTGATATTATTTACGTAAGAGTAGATGTGTTCGTGGTAGCTATCATTATAGCTCAATGCAACTTCAACCACCACATTGGAAACAATATCGTGACCTTCTACAAAAATGACTCTCGGAATGAGCGGTGAGCGACCGCCACTTTTATCAAGCATCTCTACGAACTCTACGATCCCGCCCTCGCTGTAAAAACTTTTTGTGTAGATCTTGCCTTCCTCATCGAGTTCGCGAAGGTCATTTAGTATAATCCGGATCCCTCTGTTTAAGTAGGAGAGTTCGCGCAAGCGACTTTCAAGTGTTTCTTTTTTGTACACAGTGGCTGTGAAGATGCTGTGGTCGGGCCAGAAATGAACCTGCGTTCCTGTTTTATCGCTAACGCCAATTTCACGAACAGGGTATTGAGGAACTCCGATACGGTATTCCTGTTCGAACATCTTGCCCTCGCGATTGACAACAACGATAAGTTTTGAACTGAGTGCATTTACACAACTCACACCCACACCGTGTAAACCACCTGAAACTTTATAGGATCCTTTATCAAATTTTCCTCCTGCATGGAGTACGGTCATTACCACTTCAAGCGCACTCCGTTTTTCTTTAAGATGCATGCCTGTTGGAATACCACGACCATCATCAATAACACTAATCGAATTATCTTCATGAATGGTGACCGTAATATTTTTGCAATAGCCAGCGAGCGCTTCATCAATGGAGTTATCGACAACTTCGTAAACCAGGTGGTGCAATCCTTTCTCGCTGATGTCGCCGATATACATTGCGGGTCTCTTCCGAACCGCTTCCAACCCTTCCAAAACCTGTATGCTATCTGCGCCATAACCGCTGGGGGCAATCGATGGTTGCTGTATTGTTTCCTGTGACATATTTATATCTCCGGAGGACGTTTTTTTAGGTGTGTGAAATACCTGGCAAATTTAAGCAAATAGAAAGTTACAGGCGATTTTAATTGCCCATTTTGAGGAGAAATTTTGAAGCATTTGTAGGTTGTTAATGAACAGCTTGTGTGCGACTTTTCCACACTGTTTTCATACTGTATTTCACGTCAGCGACGGGAACTATCTTTACCACCTGTTATGAGTGAAAAAGACAACAAATTCAAACAGATCGCTTTCTCTTTTGATGAACCATTCATGGTGATGGATGAGCCACTCTCATTGACTGCTGTAGAAGAAAGTGATGCGGCACAGGAATTGCCCTTATCACCGGAAATAGATACCGTGAATGTAGCAGTCCGACTCAAAGCATTAAAAGAAGCCATTGTTCCCTCTCCTGAACCTGCTTCTATTCCACTTGTTTCCGTTCGAACGAAATCTACCAGGGGGCGGAAGCCGCTCAAATCGATTGAATCGGAAGCGGACCTCATAAATATTCCGGCGGACGAAATTCTTTTTCAGCGTCAGTATTACTCAATCGGTGAGGTTGCTGAAATGTTTAAGGTTAATACTTCACTGATCCGCTTTTGGGCAAATGAGTTCGATATTCTTCAGCCAAGAAAAAATAGAAAAGGAGACCGCCACTTTAGACCGGTGGACATAAAAAACATTTTACTCATCCACGAATTACTTCGCCGCAGGAAGCTTACGATCGAAGGCGCGAAAGATTTTCTTAAAAAGAATAAAAAAGCGCAGGAACGATTCGAGCTCATTGAATCTCTTCGAAAAATGCGAAATTTCTTCCTTGAGATTAAAGCAAGTTTATAATTACCTAAGTTTTTCTTCAGGCTTCCGCGAGGTCGTTAGTCTCTTTAGACGCCAATTTTATTTCCATTGAATTCATAAGGTCGATTACCTGTAGATTAATATCCATTCGCAAAGCATTGAAATCAGGCATTAGGATCGGTGCAGTGAAAAATTCAACAGGCACGATAAATGCGTTCTTACTGATGTCTGCCAGGTATACAGAATGACTCTCGATCTTATCACGATGAACCTGCAAAATGCGTTCAATTCCCAACACTAGCTGATACATTTTCTCTCGCGGCGTACTGCCATTAATCTCTAACTGTACAAATGCTCTACGTTGTGTACGCAAGCTTAAATTATCGAGTATACTATCAACCATCTGTTTATTGGGAACAGTAACAAACGTCTTTTGATCGGTTCGCATGCGGGTACTTCTTAGGCCAATTTTCTCAACTGTTCCGGTAATAGTTTGGACTTTCACGATATCTCCAACACTAAAAGGCTTGTCGAAGAAAATAATAAACGAGGCAATCAGATTCTCCAGGCTTTCGCGAAGCGATAGAGCAACTGCAGCGCCGGCAATACTCAATCCTGTAATTATATTTCCGATGTTTAAATGAAACCCGAATTTCAGGATCAGCAATATTCCATTGATAATAAATATAACCTTGAAAAAATCTTTGAAGAAAACGATCAGTTGATTGTCGCTATGATCTTCAGTAACATTCGCCTTCTTCTCAAGTATTCCTGCAATGAAGTCAATCATGCGAAGCAATAACCAGATAAATGCGATGATGAGAATGATAATGCTCACCGTATCCACCAGCTGTTGCAGGGTGATTTTATATATCTTGAAATTTGGAACGAACGTTGTAAAGCCGAGATCTACTGGTGTTGTAGGAAAACTGAGTTTCTCCAGTGTAATGATCGTAATAAGAATGAGTAAAAAAATATTGAGCGGGGCGACGACAAGATTCACAAAACTAATTTTATCGACTCCCTTGGCTACGCGCTTAATCAGTCGAAATAAAAGTCCGGCAAGGTAGGTCGATAGATATCGTTTAAGAAAAACAGCAAGCAGAATCACTCCCGCAGCTACGAGGTAGCTGCGAATTGTATTGTCTAGAATCACGTAATCGAGAAAGGAATTCATAATAGAATCGCCGGATAAGAGAAAACACAAACGAAAATGGCTATCTGTTTAAGAATGGACCCGGCAAGCGGCAAAGTTAAATATACCAGAAGGAAAACTATCGTTTAAATGGAAATATCTCCAGTCGGTCGACGCGGAGTATATATAAGTTATCGGGTGTGATCTGAATTTTTGTTGCATCGTTCATTGATTTATCGATCGCGAATTGGCGTAGCTGTAATGTTTGAGGATCGTATCGAAACAATTGCGTATCACTTCGCCCAAAAAGAAAATTATTTATTACTGCAAAATCTTTCCATCCTATAAATGGAAGGCGTTTTCGGAACGCTCCATAATAATCGAACACAAACACACCGCGTGCCGAATCATACAGGTAAAGGTTTTTACTCTGGTCAACAATTATCTGTGGTGATGGCATGCTATCGAACAGCACGCGGAAATCAGTGAACTGATCAACAAGTAATCCGGCATCGCTAAGTCGTTTTAATTTCCCTTCTTGCTCATCGAACACCCAGAAGCCATTGTCATATGATTGGCCAATCGCTTTAACCTGGAATAAACCAAGCTTGCGAAGATCAAGCACATTGCGTCGGCTTAAAAATCGATCGAGCACCACTACTGTCCCAAAATCTTTAAAGTATAGAAGTACTTTCAGTGGATTACTGACATCAATAGAATAGATTTTTCCATATCGGCGCACATCGTTGAAAACTGCAACCGAATCACCATCGGCATTTAATTTTTTTAGTTGCCCTGATGGACTGAAAAGGTAAATGTTATTGAGATTGTCGACCGTAAAGTCGGTAAACTCGCCGTTAACCCATTTCCTGGGACCGAACAACGAATCCGATTGCGATTGAGAAATCGCGGCGCTCATTAAAAATGCAAGTAGAAAAATAATTTTCATTTATTTCCGGATAATCTTTGACTCCAGCTCAGGATAACGAGACTGCAGGGAAAGATGTTGTCCATCAAACACTGCATAGGTATAATATTGTATCCAGTCGCCAAGATTTACATATCGGTTGCCTCCGTCAAAAGAAAAATCGATAGGAAGATGACGATGACCGAACACCAGGTAGTCATAATGCTTGTTACTAAGCACTTCTTTGCAGTAGGTAATCAACCATTCCTTTTCTTCACCCAAAAATTGTCCATCGTTGGAACCAGTTACGGCGCGGCTGCGACGGCTGGAAAAGTTGGCAAGTCCCACACCGATCACTGGCGGTAATATCCCGAATAACCACTGACAAACAGGGTTACGGAAAATCTTTTTCAGCATTTTATATCCATGATCACCGGGTCCAAGCCCGTCCCCATGCCCAATGTAAAACTGCTTTCCATTAAAGTCGAATTCTTTTGGCTCAAAATAAACCGGGATATTCAACTCTTTTTGAAAATAGTCTTTCATCCACATGTCGTGATTGCCAACAAAGAAATGAATCTCGATTCCTTTATCAGTAAGCTCAGCAAGTTTCCCAAGCAGGCGAACATAACCTTTTGGCACAACCGTTTTGTATTCGTACCAAAAATCGAAAATATCCCCGACAATAAATATCACTTGCGCGTCCGCACTTATTTCATTGAGAAAAGCAACAACTTTTTTTTCGCGAATGAGACTGCGTGCCGCGTCTGGCGCACCGAGATGAAAGTCGGAAAGGAAATAGATTTTTTTTCCTGGCGGGATAACCATGCTCAGAGTCGATTTTTTTCCTGAACATATTGCAGAACGTCACCACTTTCGATTACGGGACTTCCGGTGATATCGCCTGCATACCAATAGATCCATGCGGGCGTGGTCTGTCCATTCACAAAAACGGTTGTTATATCGCGGCGGTAAAGTGGAATCTCACCGAATTCAACGTTGATGCCTTCATAGTCATCAATCTGCCCGATCGCCCAGCCAAACTCGTCTGGATTGTTGAGTGTATAAAGTTCGCCAACGATGAAGTTATCGGAGTGTACTGGTATCGCAGCTGGGAATTCGCCCATGTCATATAAAATCCCACGGACTTTACCAGCACCAACAAGTTTGAAAAATGTACTGATATATTGGTACGCCGGATGCTGGAATCCTTTTCTTAGCGATCCATATACGAACAGGTTATATGTAGAGGGTTGCATGTAATTCTAAAGATACGAATGATGACTCTATTCGCTCTGCACGAGGAAGCAATAAACTTCTTTGGGACCGTGAACGCCGGTAACAAGCGTTTTCTCAATGTCAGCAGTCCTACTTGGACCGCTTGCGAAGCTGATGAGTGATGGAAGATTCCCTTTATACTTTTCCTTCAACTTTACGAGCGCATCTTTAATGTCGTACACTAGTTGGTCAGTATAGGCAATGCAAACGTGAATGGGCGCATAAACACTCGTTGTCCGACCACTTTGGCTGGCAGCACTGACAACCAGCGAGCCGGTACGCGCAACCAATAATTCGCAATCAGTGATGGAAACATCGCAGGTAGCAAGATCCGCGTAGTCGAAATTGTCAAACAGATTTGCTTTCAATTTACTGCGCAGCTCCGTATCGACACAATAGATATTCTTCCATTTAAGATTAGCAGCCACATTAGTGAGTTGCGATGCGAGTTCCTGTTCATTGAGACAAAACACAAACTTTCCCTGCAGCTTACTGAATTGCTCTGCAAATTCTATTTCCAATTCTTGCTGTGAAGGCTGAAAAAAACCGGAAGTTGCTTCACTTGCAGGAAATGGCAAAGGCGTTGATTGACTCAACGCCTGCCTTATTTTTTTAAAAATGTTTTCTCTTGCGGGACTGATATTGATCGCCACGTTATGTTATTAAATGTCTTTTGCAGGATCTGGGAATGGACTCCCAAGAACTGGAGGAGGCACTCCGTTTTCAGGCGCATCACTCACATGAATTGCCTTCTTTTCTTCGAATGGTCTTTTACCAATAAGCGCTTCAACATCACTTTGGAACAATACTTCCTTATCAAGCAACGCCTCTGCAAGCTTTTCTACCTGTGATTTTTTCTGTAAAAGAAGTGTTTTCGTTTGTTCATATGCCTCACGAATCAATACACGAACCTCATCATCGATCATCCTTGATGTTTCTTCGGAATAAGGTTTAGTGAAGGAATTCTCAGCAGCCGGATCATAAAAACTTACATTACCAACTTTGCTATTCATTCCATAAACAGTGATCATGGAATAAGCCATCTTGGTGATTTGTTGCAAATCATTCTGCGCACCAGTGGAAATTTTACCAAAAAAGATGTCTTCGCTTGCGCGGCCGGCCAGTGTCATACAAATTTGATCCATCAACTGATCGGTGTTATAGAGGTATTGTTCTTTAGGTGTGTATTGTGCGTACCCAAGTGCTGCGGTACCCCTTGGAACAATGGTAACCTTTAATAACGGATATGCGTGCTCAAGATACCAACCACAGATCGCGTGACCTGCTTCGTGATATGCAATGATTTTCTTTTCCTCCGGTGAAATGATCTTATTCTTCTTTTCAAGTCCACCAATAACACGGTCAACTGCATCCTGGAAATCTTCCATGTCTACAGCTTCCTTCCCTTTTCTTGCAGCAATCAGTGCAGCTTCATTACAAACGTTTGCAATATCTGCACCTGCGAAACCTGGTGTTTGCTCTGCGAGTTTATGAATATCGAGTGTTTGTGAAATCTTAATCGGTTTCAAATGCACTTTGAAGATTGCCTCACGACCCTTTAAATCTGGTTTGTCGATTGAAATCTGGCGATCGAACCTACCTGGCCGAAGCAAGGCAGTATCGAGTACATCAGGACGGTTGGTAGCTGCAAGAACGATAATTCCACTTTCTCCACTAAATCCATCCATTTCAACAAGCAACTGGTTGAGGGTGCTCTCCCTTTCATCGTTGCTCATGATTGCGTTTTTACCACGGGCACGACCGATCGCATCGATCTCATCAATAAAGATGATACAAGGTGATTTTTCACGAGCTTGTTTAAACAAATCACGAACACGGCTTGCACCTACTCCAACAAACATCTCAACGAAATCACTACCACTCAAACTAAAGAACGGCACCTGTGCTTCACCAGCCATTGCTTTTGCGAGCAAGGTTTTACCGGTACCCGGAGGTCCGATTAGCAAAGCACCTTTTGGAATTTTACCACCGAGTGAAGTATACTTTTTTGGACTTTTCAGGAAGTCAACGATTTCCATTACTTCCACTTTTGCTTCATCGAGGCCTGCTACGTCAGCGAACGTAATGTTGACTTTCGTTCCTTTATCGAACAGCGTCGCGCGCGATTTACCAATGTTGAATATTCCTCCTGGTCCGGTTCCACCACCTGCACCACCGCCCATTTTGCGCATGAGCATAATCCAGATAAGAATGATGACCAATAACGGAACGATAAAACTGATGAAAGGTTGAAACCATTCACCTTCCGAATCGAAACGGTTATCTATTGGAACCATTCCTTTTTCAGCAAAGAACTCCTGTAGTTGCTTATCGAATTCTTCCGCCTTAACGATTTTGAATTCGAACTGCGGAGTCTTGGATTCCTTTGCAGTCGCCCAGGCTTTACCAAGTTTTTGCTGGTAAAAGGTCTTGTTTAAACTATCTGGTTTGATATGAATCCGAACCAGGTTTTTATTGGTAATGGTTACGATCTTATCGACATCACCCTTGCCCAGCATCTCATTGAAAAATTCAAGTCTTGTAGTTTGCTTTGCTTCGGGTGTGAAACTGCCGAAAAGCTGGAAGCCAACTAATACGGCAAAAATGATCGCCCAAACCCAGTAGATATTGAATTTAGGTGCTTTTCGCTGTCCATCGTCGCGCGGCTTAAGCCGATTTCCATTCCGGTCGTTTGGTCTTTGATCGTCCTGTGACATATAAAGTTCGTCTCCTTATTTTCTGATGAATGATTATAGAATTGTTGAAGTAGAAGAAGTTGTTGATTAGAGCTCTTCGGTTTCACCATCGCTCCACATATCTTCCAGCTTGTAGAATTTTCTTGTTTCCGGTAGCATTACGTGAACTACTACATTCACATAATCGATGAGAACCCAATGCGCGGTTTGCATTCCTTCATGGTGATAAGGAGATTCATCCAGACTATCCTTTAAATGGTCTTCGACAAAATCAGCAATAGCCCTCACCTGAACAGTGCTGGTAGCATCACAAATGATAAAAAAATCCGCGACTGCTTCGGGAATACGGCGCAGGTCAAGAGAAACAATATGCTCCCCCTTCTTTTCCTGAATGGCGTGAACAATAGCTTTTAGGATTTTTGAACTTTTTGTTAATCGGGTAACAGTGCTGCGTTTGCGCCGGGCAGCTATCTTAGAAAGTTGTTCCAATAATGAAATCGTTTAAAATGATCAATAAGGTATTTAATAGTTTATGGAGCCGGCTTAAATGATCTTCAATTTTTTCTTACAGATCGTACAAGCAATAACAAGTAACAACTGATATCGCCCGTTTGATTAATTCCTTTCGATGTTTCTTCAAAATATTAATTTCGCAAGGCCCAAAAATAGTATTTTGTTATCACATCCATCCGCCTTTCCTCCTATTGGCCAACCGTTTAACTTGTTAGCTTCGGTTGACAGCACCAACAACTATGCCACCGCCCAGGTGCGCGAAGGACTTGCCACGCATGGCAGTGCATTTATGACCCTCGAGCAAACCCAGGGAAGGGGACAACGGGGCAAAACATGGCTCACCACCCCGGGAGAAAACATTCTTCTTACTATCATTATGCGCGCGGAGCCCATGGATGTGATTAATCCCTTCGTTCTTTCGGCCAAAGCTGCCTTAGGATGTTATGATTTTTTTAAAGATTGGGCCGGTCCCGATATGACTCGTATCAAATGGCCAAATGATTTG
Source organism: Chitinophagaceae bacterium (assembly GCA_014379515.1). Taxonomy (GTDB): domain Bacteria; phylum Bacteroidota; class Bacteroidia; order Chitinophagales; family Chitinophagaceae; genus Endoryza. Next base: position 158 of record JACMLR010000586.1, on the reverse strand, counting down.
TACTGGCAGGACAGAAAGGCAGGGGGAATTCTGATTGAATCTATTTCCGGTAGTGCCGGACCTGATAAGAGTCTCCTGTTTGATGTAGGAATTGGAATCAACATTAATCTAAACATATTAGATCAAAAGGTTCGAAATCCTGTTTCACTCAAGCAAAT
>JACMLR010000585.1 GCA_014379515.1 Chitinophagaceae bacterium | reverse complement strand
CAGCAACTAAGTGCTCAATTCATCATGCCAGGACTGTCTAAAGAAGAATACAGCGAGCGATTGAAGATTGCACTTAAAAACTTTGAGGAAGATCCGTCTAAGGAGAATAAGAAAAAGGTAATTAAGCTAGCGGAATTGGCGCTTGACGCCGGTGTAAATGTTGCGGCAATCTTTGGTGAGAGCGAAAGCTACAATCAGGTATCAATGTTGTTTTTTTTGGGTTTCAGTACAATTTTAACCCGACCAGATAATGATTTTGTTCTCGGTGCTGGTGTAAATTATTCGGTGCAGGGAAGTCAGTACGACGACTACCAATATGAGCCGGGTGGGGGCAGTTCAAGTGAGAATTCCAAAGTTAGATTGAACTATCTCAATTTTCCATTGACAGTTAAATATCGGAAGAATGTGAACAAAGGTTTCTTTGCTGAAGCTGGACTGCAACCGGGGATATTGTTATCAGCAAAGGATATTACAAAAGAAGGAAAAGAAGATATTAAGGATGCGTATAAGAAGTTTGATTTGGGTGTGATGGTTGGTGCTGGATATCAGATCAATCGTCGATTAGGTGTTGGCGTTAGAGTTGCACCGGGCTTGCTCAACATTAATAAGCAGGAGACGGACGGGAACAAGGATCGGAATTTTGTGGTGTCAGCGCGGGCTGGGTTTAGGATTTTCTAAAACCTTCGCCGCCGCGGGAGAAAAACGCCGAAATTTCCAGTTCTCCAAAGTTTTCGGAGCAACATCGTTCATTATCAATCATTAACGTCCTCAGTTCGGAACCGGGTCAGATCGGAACTCAGCCAATCAAATGAAATATTTTTTAATCATACCACTCCTTTTTTGGGTCAATATCAGCGCAGCAACCACCCGCTACGTAACAACGACAGGGGCGGGTACATTTACTGGGTTGTCGTGGCAAAACGCCGCACCTGCATCTGGACTTCAATTAATGATCGACAACGCTGTTTCCGGCGATCAGGTTTGGGTTGCGTGCGGAACATACGTTGTAACGGCCACAACTAACCGCTCTTTGTCTTTTCATATGCGTAACAATGTTGAAGTTTATGGAAGTTTCCAGGGAACGGAAACAACATTGTCTCAACGCAACTTGTCATGTGGGCCATGCTCGGTGCTTTCCGGGGAGATCGGCGGACCAGGAATCAATGATAACAGTTTTCATGTTGTGAGTAATGGTAATCTCTCACCTGCGGCTGTGCTCGATGGGTTTGTAGTAAGTGGCGGAAACGATGATCGTGCTAACACCCTCAATGAAGGACTCGGGGGCGGAATCTACAACCAGGGTGCCAATGTCGGTAACAATTCGAGTCCAACAATTCGAAATTGCGTTATTACGAATAACCGGGCTGTATTCGGAGGTGGAATATTCAATAACGGATACAACGGAGGTGTGTCGAGCCCCGTAATAAGCCATTGCATTATTACAAATAATACGGCCATTGATGGGGGAGGTGGTATCGATAATTTTGGGTTAGCCGGAAATGCAAGTCCTTCAATTGTTAACTCGCTAATCATTAATAATACTGCACCAACCGCGGGCGGCATTTATTGTTGGGGAGGAAATCCAGGGGGAAACTCCAGTCCTTCACTACTTAATTGCGTTATCGCAAATAATTCAGCAACGGGTGGGAATGCAGGTGGGTTAATTGCTGACAACTCAAATTCATTCAATTTGCAAAATTCAGGAACGAGTAACGTCCAGATTCGTAATTGCATTTTCCGAAACAACACGGCTGCGATGGCCGGACCCCAATTCGCAATAAAAGGAACAGCTACTTTCAATGCAACTTACTCGTCAATAGATCTTACTTCCCAATTGTTTCCCCATGTGATCAGTGGAGCAGGAACGGGCAACATCAGTTCCGATCCGCAGTTTGTGAATGCGAATGATCCGAATGGAAATGATAATTGCTGGATGACGGCGGATGACGGGCTCAATATTTCTTCTAGTTCCACTTGTGTTGATGCGGGAAACAATCCGGGAACTCCGGCAATGGATTTGCGTTTCATGAATCGGATTTACAATTCTGTTGTCGACATCGGCGCATATGAATTCAATCCCCTATCACTTGCAGTCGCTTTCCTTGCATTTGATGCACGTGAAGTGGGTGCCGGCATTCAACTTTCGTGGTTAATGGAAGACGAAAAACCGGATCATTATTTTAAAATTGAAAGGAGTATAAATGGTTTCAACTTTGATTCTATCGGCATCATAGGAATTATCACAGATAACGCTTCAATGGGCTATCGATACATCGATTCAGAAAGTAGAAGCACATCAAATTATTACCGGTTGACGTATCAAAACCATGAGGGTAAATTGAGTCTGCGATCCAGAATTGTTTTTGTTCATTCCCGAACATCGACCAGTTTGTAGTTACGAGTAGATGTGGCGTCGCAAATAATCCGGGTCGATTCCGATTCGCCGGTGCGATCGATTTTGATTTTTTCTGTAGATGGTAAATTGCGATTGCAAAACCAGTTTCAAGCGTGGTTAAATTATGGAAACCTTCAACCCGGCTCGTACTTCGTTACAGTAGCTACAGCAACTAAAAAGATAACACGCATGATTATTATTCAATAGTGAAGTTGAATGTTCATTTAACTCTTCGTTGCCCTTCGAGAGCAGGATGAATAATTCAGTTCTAGTATTCAAATTTTCTTAGTCCGGGCGATTTTAACCACGTAATTCCTGTTACGAGTAACGTCATACATCCTCCGAAAATTACTGAAGGCACAGTGCCTAACATGGACGCGGCGACACCACTTTCGAATTGCCCTAGCTCATTACTACTATTGATGAAAATGGAATTCACACTGGAAACTCTTCCCCGCATATTGTCCGGCACAATTAATTGCAGAATCGTACCGCGAATGATTACGCTCACCCCGTCGAACAATCCGCTCGCGAACAACGCTATAAAACTCAACACATAATTTTGGGATAAGGCAAATACAAGAATACATAAGCCGAAACCACCTACCATATAAAACAATAACCGGCCCTGGCGTTTCTTCAACGGCTTGTACGTAAGCACTGCAATCGCGACGAAATTGCCCATATAAGAAGCTGCGATCAACCAACCTAATCCTTGCGGACCGACTGCGAGTACATCTTTTGCAAAGACAGGAAGCAATGCGATCGCACCACCAAATAAAACGGCAAACATGTCGAGCGACATCGCGCCCAACAATGCTTTCTGACTAAATACAAACTGCAATCCTTCTTTCATACCGTCCCATTTTTTGGTATTGACTGCATTCCAGCTTATTGGTTTTGATTTAATAAACCGAAAAGCAATATATCCAACCGCAATAAAAGAACAAACAACAATGAAGGACACCGTGATATTTGTGTATCCGAGTAACAATCCGCCAAGTGCGGGACCGGCAACGGCTGCCGATAACCAGGCCATGCTGTTCACCGAAACAGCTCTTACCAGCGAACGCTGCGGAACCAATTGCGCAACGAATGCGTTCATTGCAGGACTATTATATGCCCTGACAGCGCCAGTGCATCCTACTAATCCGAAAATTATCCAGGTAATAGTATTATTATCAAACTTAGTGAGCGCATAGGATGAGGTTGCAAACAATAACATCAGCATCAAAAAGAAATAGATTGCCATGCAGGTGCTGATAAGTTTGCGTTTGTTGCTGCGATCGATTCTTACACCTGCCGGTAATGCAAGCAACATTGCCGGAATTACTTCCGATAATCCAAGCATACCCAGTGCGAATTTGCTTCCCGTAATTTCATATAATTTCCAACCAAGTAAAACCGGGGTCATTCGCAAACCGGCGATAAATAAAATTCGTCCCGCAAGGAACAATGTAAACTCCTTATTAATTATTGGGAAGACTTTCCTGCCGGTACTTTCTTCGTCACTCATGGTAATGTAAGATAGTGATGTCCATAGTCGTGATCTTGTTCGAGAGCATCAAGAATCACTTTCAATTGCTTTTCATTGTCAAGAAAATCTGCATTCGATGCATCAATGAAAATAGTTTTGATCGAATGATGTTTGATGTGGGTGATGTATGTTTCCTGGAGGCTAAAAAGGTATTCGTCGCTAATGGACTGTTCATACGCCCGTTTTCGCTTTCGGATGTTTTGTTGCAACTTGTTAACGGGAGCGTGCAAATAAATTAATAAATCCGGTTGCACGATTTGCGGATAAATGATATCAAATAATTTTTGATAAAGCCTGTATTCTTCTTCGGGTAAATTGACTTTGGCGAACAAAAGGCATTTAATGAACAGATAGTCTGAAACCGTTACTTGTTGAAATAAATCTTTGGTATGAATAAGCTCTTTGAGTTGCTTATATCGCTCTGCCATAAAAAACAATTCCAAAGGGAAAGCATATTGTTTCGGGCTTTCATAAAACTTCGGCAAAAACGGGTTGTCTGCGAATTGCTCCAGGATCAAACGGGCATTGTAATGACGCGCAAGCAAATGAGCAAGTGTTGTTTTTCCCGCGCCAATATTTCCTTCGATTGTTATGAAATGATACTTCATGTGTTATTATCCAGCGGCGCTGCGCAGAATGATCGCAAAATACTGGAATTGAAAAGTGGAATAATTGGTGGTGACGATTTGTGGAAAAGTTCAACGCCGTACCACCGGTAGCGGATCCGGGCACTGAGCTAATAAGTCGCTAACCGTAAGGTGAGAGCCTGGATAGACATAATCCGGCGCAATTTCATTCAATGGTTCCAGCGCAAACCGCCGATTCCGCAATTCGGGATGAGGAACAGTAATTAACGGCGAATGAATAATAGTTGAATTAAATAGCAGCACATCAATATCAATGGTTCTTGGCCCATATTTAAGTTGGCGCTTGCGGCCCAGGTTGAGTTCAATTGCCAGGATGGTTGTCATTAGATCAGCGGCACTCAAATCCGTTTCAATTAACAACGCCTGGTTTAAAAACGATGCCTGATCTTCCTTTCCCCATGCTGCAGTTTCGTATATACCGGAAATTTTGGTGATTTTTCCACATTCGTGCTCGATGCGTTGTCTCGCCTTTGCAAGATAGTCCTGCCTTTCGCCCGTATTGCCGCCTGTCAATAGATATGCTTTGTTCATAATTTCATTACCTTACGCCAATCAAATATCTAGGAATTTTGTAATAAATCTGGACCCGGATGAATAGCTTCTTCAAAATCTTCTTTGCCTCACTTCTTGCGCTCGTAGTTTTTAGCATAATCGGTTTTTTTATTTTGATTGGGGTGGCGTCTTCGATTGGAAGCCGCGATCCAATTGAAACCGGAAGCAAGGCGGTTCTCGTTCTTGACTTATCCATTCCATATTCCGAAGTTGCTATCAATAATCCCTTTGCTGGATTAACGGGTGAGGAGAATTCAGATATTCCATCAGTTTACGACCTGGTTCGCCTCATACATCATGCTGTCGGGGATAGTGCTGTTAAAGGTATCTACCTCAAATGCGGAATCAACAATAATAGTTTCGGAACGAGCGAGGATATCCGAAATGCATTGATCAAGTTCAGAAATAGCGGAAAATTTGTTTATGCCTATGCAGATGTGATCAGCCAGGGGGGGTACTACGTTGCGAACGTTTCCAATAAAATCTTTTGCAATCCAAAAGGAGGTCTCGACTGGCGTGGGTATTCCATGAGCCTTTTCTTTCTGAAAGGAACATTGGAAAAATTAGAAATTGAACCGCAAATATTTTACGCAGGTAAATTTAAGAGTGCAACAGAACCGCTTCGCGAAACAAAAATGACGGAAGCAAATCGGTTGCAAACGACAGAGATACTCAACGATCTTTACGGTCATTTTCTTACCCAAACGTCGGCCTTTAGAAAAATTGATACAGCTACCTTGCATGGGTATGCGAATGCGAATGCGTTGCAAACGGGTTCGCAAGCCGTAAAAGCCGGATTACTTGATGGATTAAAGTATGATGATGAAGTGCAGGACGAAATAAGATCAATCCTTCGGGTTGAGAAAACAGCAAAGTTGAACCTGCTTTCTGTTCAAAAATATGCTGAAGCGGTTGAGATTCGAAAAACGGGCACCGATAAAATCATGGTCATTTATGCACAGGGCGACATAATTGATGGCAAAGGTGAACGCACAATTATTGGAAGCGAAAGCTATGTAAACCTTGTTCGCAAGGGGCGCCTCGATAAATCAATCAAAGCGATTGTGTTTCGTATCAATTCAGGCGGCGGCAGCGCGATGGCGAGTGAAAATATCTGGCGTGAACTTAGCCTCGCCCGTAAAGAAAAGCCGATCGTTGTCAGTTTTGGTGATGTTGCGGCATCCGGCGGTTATTATCTTTCCTGCAATGCAGACAGCATCTTTGCGCAGCCAAATACAATAACTGGTTCGATCGGTGTATTCAGTATTCTTCCAAACATGCAAGGATTCTTCAACAATAAACTGGGCATTACATTCGACGGTGTAAAGACATCACCGGATGCAGATGCACTCTCGGTTTCAAAACCGTTGACTCCCGCACAGCGCCAATGGATCCAAAATGATGTAGACAGCATTTATGCAACTTTTATTCAACGTGTTGCTGATGGACGTAAGAAAGATGTTGCATTTATTGACAGTATCGCGCAAGGGAGAATTTGGAGCGGCACTCGTGCGCTGCAGCTCGGGCTGATTGATCGGATTGGCGGACTCCAGGAAGCGATTGACTGCGCAGCAAGAATGGCCAAAACCAATAATTATAAATTGCGCGAATATCCTGAGCCCGAGCGTTTGTTTGAACGATTTTTCGGACGATCAACTGAAAATGCGCGCACGTCTGCAATGCGTGAGGAAATCGGGGAAGATGGAATGAAAATTTATCAGAACCTGAAACGTGTAAAACAGATGGTTGGCGTTACACAAACCCGATTGCCATTTGATTTTGTGATCGAATGATTTGTTGCGTGAGCTTTCGATTTCCTATTGAAGGAATTAATCTGCTAACAGCTGTTTCCAATAGTTCCAATAAGATTTTTTTGAACGCCGCTAGATTCTGGGCTTCAACTGCTAGCTTTGCCTCTCTTTAATTTATGCCAAAACCATACAATCAGACCCGAGCGATGTTGGCGATCACCAGGGGAAGCCTGCGAGCCATCTTTCGGAGTCCAAGTGCTGTCATCTTCAGTTTTGTTTTCCCACTGATTTTCATCCTCGTGTTCGGATTTATCGGCGGCGGAAACCGTTTGAACGTTCGTGTTGCATTCGACAAAAACACCGATACTACAAGTCGCTTGTACCAGCAGATAAAATCGATTCCCGCTATTACTGTTTCTCGAAAGGACGAGAAGCAAATTTTTGAAGAT
>JACMLR010000584.1 GCA_014379515.1 Chitinophagaceae bacterium | reverse complement strand
GACGAAGTATGATGCGTCTGTATTCTGCTACATTCTATATTCTATATTCTATACGCGATACTACGGCAGATTAAAGAGAAAGTTTGAAGTATGGAGGACGAAGGATGGAGTATGACGCGTCTGTATTGAGCTATATTCTACATTCTATATTCTATATTTTATACGCGATACTAAGGTAGATTAAAAAGAAAGTTTGAAGTATGGAGGACGAAGTTTGGAGCATGATGCGTCTGTATTGAGCTATATTCTACATTCTATATTCTATATTCTATTCCCCCCTACATCATCATCTTATAAACCATCTCCTTCAACAAAGATGCATCACTGTTACCGGGATTATTGATTCCAACTGATTTGAGATTGTATTCGTGTAGGAGTAGCAGTGCCGCTTCGACTCCTTCGTAGCCGTAATTTTTTGCAGTGGCTAGATTATCTTTTACGAAGAAAGGACTGACACCAATATTTGTTGCGACTGTCTTTTCATCTTTTGCCGACTGGCCGAAGAACATGAAGGTTTTACTGAATAGGTTATAAAGTGTCGGCAATACCAGTTGTATCGGTGCAGCTTTCGGATTAGCTTCAAAATATTGAATGATACGCATCGCCTTTGGCAGGTCTTTTTTTACCATCGCATTTTGCAACTCGAATGGATTGTATTCTTTACTGATCCCGACAAATTTTTCAATATCATCTTCCGTTATGTTTTTACGATTTGAGAGATTAACCAGGATCTTTTCAATTTCGTTGTTGATACGGTTCAGATCATTTCCGATATGATCGACTAATAAGAGTAATGCCTTCGGTGAGATTTCATATCCTTTGCTATGTACAAGATCGTTCGTCCAGTCGGGTAGCTGGTTCTCATACATCTTTTTCGTGGTGAGCACTTCTGCATTTTTCTTCAACGTTTTCGCAAGACTTGTTCTTCCATCCACCTTTTTTTCTTTGTATGAAACAACAAAGATGGTTGACGAAAGGGGCTTAACGATATACGGCTCGAGTTTGTCGATATCGCGCATATGTTGCGCTTCTTTCAGTAATACTACCTGTCGTTCCGAAAACATTGGATACCGCATGCATGCATTAAGCACGTCTGGCCAACTGGCATCCTTGCCATAAAAGATCGTTAGATTAAACCCAGCCTCGGCCTCCGAAAGAATACGGTGTTCAGCGTAATCAACAACCTGATCGATGAAATAATCTTCCTCTCCTTCCAGCCAATAAACGGGACTATACTGCTTCTTTTTCCAGGTAGCTATTATTTTTTCAGCCGACATTTTCTTAAACAATTTGTTAATGCGGGACAATATTAAGGCAAAAACTGGTGCTAGTTTGTGGATTTTTTACACAGCTGAAATCCAATACAGTCAAGGCTTTGCGCCTGTTTACGCACAAGCAGCGCACTACTAGATGGCAATTTTGGCATGGTTTTGGAAAATTATGACCAATCAGAGAGAAACGGGAATAACCCCCAATCTTAATCACAGTAATCAACATAAACAAATCAACTATGAGTACTAGCAATTATCCATCCGCCACACCACAAAGTCAACCGCCAAGAAAGGATTCAAAGAATCTGATTATTGCATTGTTGGCTGTTGGTATCCTCGGCACATGGGGATACTTTTTGTACGACAAAAACAAGTCTGATAAAAGTCTTGCACAGGTTCAAAAAGAGTACGTTACTGTAGACTCGTCTAAGAACGAACTCGAAAAAAGTTATAGTGCTGCTCTTGGCAGACTTGATTCACTTACCGGTTTCAATAACGAACTGGAAGGTAAATTAACTGAAAGAAACAGCGACATCAAGAAACTTCGCGGCCGTATTGATGGTCTTATTCGCAAACAGAATTTGTCTGCTGCAGAAAAGAAAGAAGCAGCAAAATTGATCAGCGAATTGAACGAAAAGATCACCAGCATGGAAGCAGAAGTTGTACGGCTTACCACTGAAAACACAGAATTGAACACAAACCTCACATCTGAGAAAGAGAAAACAACTCAGTTGTCGACTGATCTGCAAACAACTACTACAGCCAAGCAAGAGCTTGAGCAAAAAGTAGATGTTGCATCAACGCTCAATGCTTCGAACATTGCCATCACACCAATTAATGAAAAGAATGGTAAAGAGAAAGTTACATCTACTGCTAAGCGTGTAGATAAATTGATGATCTCTTTTGATGTTGACAATCGTATCGTTCAAAGCGGATCAACTGATGTATTTGTAGTAATCACCAGCCCTGATGGCAAACCAGTATCTGTAGAAGCTCTTGGATCTGGAAGTTTCACTACACGTGAAGAAGGTGAAAAAGTTTTCACAGCTAAAGTTCCTGTAGAATTCGAACAAGGTAAAAGAAAGAAAGTAGAATTTGCATGGAAACAAAATAGCGATTTCCAAAGAGGAAACTACAAGATTGAAGTTTTCCACAATGGTTTTAAAATCGGTGAAGGCATTCGTGAATTGAAGAAAGGTGGATTGTTTAGCTAATAAACTCATCCTATAAAAAAAAGTCCCGCAGAAATGTGGGACTTTTTTTATTATGTTATTTGCCAACATTAATTGTAACTATAGCAAGGACAGCAAATCTCCGAAAACAAACTTCTTAAGTACCTATTGCGCGAATGAAGCAGTCAGTGCGAGTCTGCTTCACGATCACAGAATAAAAGCAATTACATGCGGACGAAGCATGCGGACGAAGCACATCACCCAATAGAACCTCCCAATACAAACGAAGGTCAGTGCGAGTCCGCGGTCGAGTCACTGAATAATACCAAATGCGCGGACGAAGCACATTGCGAGGCCACCGTCCACGAACCGAATACAATTTTCTATTTTCGACGATACAAATCATAGAATACAACCTTCTGATACAGACAAAGGTCAGTGCGAGTCCGCTGAAGCCTCTCTTAATAAGAACAAGTAGCGCGGACGAAGCACTACAACAACGCCCTAATCGACGCCCGTCCCACATGCACCACTTTTGCACTTCCGGGTTTCCGACCTTCATACTGGATATTCAATTCAAGGTTATTGGAGAGTCGCCGCGTCAAATCTACAGTCCATAAAAAATTCTTTCCCGGTAGCAATCCATCAAGCATAATATATGCAGCGGGTGAATTTGCATTTGGTACGGCGTTCAGCGAAGTAAAACTTATTGAACTGTAAGTAAATTTTGTTTGGATCGAAGTACTCTGCAGAATGTTATACTTCACCTCGCTATTAAAAGAATGGGTAACCGATTTCTCCTTATCACCTTCAGAATTCTTCCGGTCACTCAATCGGTATCCCAGGATGACTCGCAACACGGAACCTTTTGTGAGACTTATTCGAGGTTCCGCAACATTTTGCCTGATGTTATAATTACGATTCCCAAATTTGGGATTCGAGTTTAATAATTGATTGAAACCCGTTCGTCCAGTCAAATCAACCAAAATACTCCGTGTAATATTAATGCGCCCTTTCCCACTCCAGTCTTGCAGTACGCGACTCTCATATCCATATGTCAGTAACGCCTTGGTACTGTTTCGAGTGTTGTTAAAATCAAGCCCCCACTTTGAACTAAAACGATTGAATGAAAAGGTGTTTACAAAAACACTATTCAGAATGATGAGAGATGTATCAGACACCGACGAACCAAAAGGATTTAATTGCAGGCTCCCGGTATTCAGTTCCTTTTTGTTGATCTGCAGTGATGATTGCACATTGATCTTCGACACAAATAACCTGACGCCTTTCGCTTTGGACAAATTAATGACTGCACGTGGGTTTAATGAAATACTATAATTGAACGTATTGTAATTTGCTTTTACAAATTCGTTTGTTGGAGTGAATATCCGGATATACTTCGCCTGGTCACGGAACAATGCAATCTCAAATTCATTCAGTTGTTGAATTCCATCGCCGTTATAATCGTTCCAGGTGTATTCTCCCTGTCCTGCGGGAACTTCAACAAAGGTGATATCGCGCTTCTGTTCCTGGCCGGCGCCGAGTTCATACAAAACATTACCCGTTACAAGTCCCTTCCATTCATTGATATTATATTCTGCCCGAGCTAACACACTGTTATCCGATTTCAATCTTGAAATACTGTCACGCAATACATCCAGGTTACGATAGGTTGCACTAAGCCGGAACTGGTGCTTCTCGCTTTTTAATAATTCACTTGTAAGCGTTACGTTCTGGCTTCGATCCGACTTTACAAGTTCTTTACCTAATGGATAGGCATCCGTTCGTGTAAAATAAATAATTGACCATTTATTGGGTTTAGCATCGTCCGACTTCAATGCAAACTGAATTGTTTGAAATGAGAAGCTTTGAATTGCCATCGTGTCGGTAGCGCGAACTTTAATTGCATTATGTTCCAGCCAGTAGCTACCGGTGAGCGAATAGTTATTCCATTTGGGGAAAAGTCGTGTGACGTTGACCGTTGGTCGCAAAAAATATCCCTGGTATAAATCCGATTTCACATGCGATACCATGAAGAGATTATTGAAGCGCCACCATTTATTTTGTTGCAGATGGGCGAGACTATTTCGAACACCATTGAATCCGTCGCCACGATGATAGTTAGTAAACTGATATTTTAATGAGTTTGCCTTGAGATCTGTTAACTGTACGCCGGCAGTCACGATTGCCTCGTCTTGTGGCGTCACCACCAGTGGCAATCCCCAATCGCGTGTGAACTCGACGTTCCTCAGTCGCTCTAAGGGTTTGAACGTTGCTTCCACCCACTCGTAGCCGCCTTCTGTAACCAATTTCAATCCTCGCTCTTTTCGGCCGATAGTTTTAATATTGCGGAGTTGCCACTTTGTAGCGTATCCGAATTTATTTTTTTTATCGAGCGTTGAGAAAAGATTCACATCGTAGGTACTTCGGGCGCCTTCTCCATAAAGCATTGTATTCTTTCCGAGTGCATAATCGAAACCAACCGTCAGCACCTGTTGTTTCTTGGGAGTTACTAAGAAGATGGCTGGCTCAAATCGTCCCTGCCTAACACCATTAATTGGCTCGATCCAACGATAGACTTTTCCATTTGCGCCGTTGAATTCGGGAAGGTAGTTTCCATTTCCCTGGCCAACTTCAATGAAAGAGAGACTGTAAAGTGTGCTGTCAGCATCGGTGGAATAGATAAAAACCGAATCCCTTTCCAATCCACTATTGAAAATACTGTCGACTCGTCGATACAAAATCTTACCTGTCACAAATGTATCCACGGCGGAATTTGGATAGAACGCACGTTGAATGCTATCGCCCAACAAGCCAAGGAAATCTTTTTGTTCCGGGTTCAAGGTTTGATTGATCGGTGAACTTTTAACATCAGTGTTACTGAAAAAACCAACACGAACCTTTGCTTTTTCTCCGAATGAAGTTTCATTGAAGGCGTAGAGATTCGCGTTCAGATAATTCCGATCGGCGTATTCAAATTCGATTTGTATCCGCTTATCTTTTGTGATCATCCTCCGGGGCGTAAACGTTACTTCTGCTGTGTTATAGTTAATAACGTAATCCTGATCTTCTCCACGTTGTAATAACTCCCCGTCGATGAATACTCTTTCTGTATTAGCAAGTACAACAAAAAAGAATTCATTGTTTGCACCCTCGAGGCGATAGGGTCCCTGATTACCTTCCTGTCCCTGGAAAATATTACGGGTAAATTTTCCTTTGGCAATTGAACCGCTGACGAGCGTTCTGGCAATCGCTTTTTTCCCTAAGGGAGTTGTTGTTTCAAACGCAACTCCCTGCAGGCGTTTATAAAAGTTGAGGAAATAAGATTGTTGTTGGCGAAGATCAATATCACCCAAACTCAGTTGCCAGTTTTTCTTTCTGAACTGCAGATAGATTCGATCAAACTCGTTCAGTTGCTGAGTTGTTCCATCGGGTTGAATCGGAATGTTATTGTCTGTGATTGCTGCGAGAATCTCAATACTATCAGCGAGGTAGCCACTTAATTGAAGATTTAAGTTAGAAGTCAACACGGCATCCTGGCTATTTCCGAAAGATATACCGCGACCAAAGCTTCCATTATAGGTGAGATTACCAAAGTTGAAAAAGCGGTTGTCTCGTTCGTTTGTGCCGTAATCAGGAATGAAGGGCTGCCCCATAAAGTTATTCATCACTGTATCAAAACTCATCCGTCGCACCGCTGCATTTAATCTTGCAGGAAACACACGATAGCTTACTAAAACGCTATCAACTGCGGGCGGCCGTTTCCAGGAAATAATGGCATTTACCCAATCGACAACGAAGATGCTATCTGGCATTCCGAGAATCTGAACGGTTTTGGGAACTATGCTGAGGGTATCGATCGGGTATGACTGCCTCGTGCTAATCATTTTTTTCCTGAGGTTGGTTCCCGGCTGAGCAATAGTCTGCCGTGGTGCCTGGGCATTAGCAGTTAGAAAACCCGCACCGGTCAAACACAACAGTATCAGCAAAGTACGAAGCAACAAAAAGCGGTTTATGTATAAGCGTTTAAAGTTAGTATTTATTGCCCTAACGCTTTGTTTTCATGCGGATTATAAAGGACCTCGCTGTTAATGCAGCAACCCCCTTTGCCCATTTGTCCTGATGTGATGAGCAAGATCTCGTTGATACTCCTGATTTGCTTTCCTTTTATAGCAGCTTCGTGTTATAATTATGGCTATTACCAACATCCGATGCAGTCGATAACTGCCTATCGGAATATTCCCCTCAAAAGTGACAGCCTCCGATCGGCGACGTATTTAAGTGGATCGATCATTGGTGGAGTCGCAAATCATTCCTGGCGAGACGAGATTCTCGGCTTCTCAGGAAGCATTCATCGTGCACACGTACTTGGCGATTTACAGTTTCATTATGGACTGAACGGTACGATAGGCAAATACCGTGCTTCGGACTATTCTTTTCACGGCCTTTTTCAGTTTGAAAATGAAAATTTGAATCCCACCCTCATCGATTCATTAAATGGAACCAAATTTTTCGGAAGCTATGGCTTTGGTGGTGGGATCAATTGGGTAAAGGCCACCGAAAAAGTTGAGGCCCGTATAATAGGCATTGAATTCAACTGGCAGCATGAATGGGACAATGATTATCACGCATTTCGGAATAAACTGCCGATTGACGCAGCTAACCTGATCGATTACAGGAGAAATTATTCTTCTATTGCAGTCACTTCCGAGTTCATTTGGCGTCTGACACGGAATCGTGGGGGGTACAAAGCATCGGTTGGAATTATGATACCAGGTGCAGATTATTACAATACGAATAAGGACAAGCGAAAAGTATACCCTGGCTTTCTCTCCCAAACGGCACATGTCGAAATGGGCAAATTTTTATATTATGGACAGCTGACATTCGGCTATCGCGTTGCAAATATGCATGTAGGGATAAACTATCGACTACGCTAACTGAAGTTTGCGTGCTTGTTTCTCCTCCAGGTATTCGTCGAAACTCATCAATTTATCGATCGTTCCTTTAGGAGTCAATTCAATAACGCGGTTTGCAACTGTTTGTAAAAAAGTATGGTCATGCGACGAAATCAACACGATCCCGGTAAAGTTGATCATGCTTTCGTTGAACGATTGGATCGATTCAAGGTCGAGGTGGTTGGTCGGTTCATCAAGTATAATGACGTTCGGATCCTGCAACATCATGCGACTGATCATGCAACGAACTTTTTCTCCTCCACTTAGTACTGAAGTATTCTTTAAGATCTCATCTCCACTAAATAACATCTTACCTAAAAACCCACGAAGAAAAGGTTCATCAACATCCCGTACATGTGGCGGTACGAATTGACGTAACCAATCCATCAATGGCATGTTCTTTTCAAAATATTTGGAGTTGTCATTGGGCAGGTAAGCAGTGGTAACAGTTGTACCCCATTCGTATTTACCACTATCAGCTTTCAGTTCGCCATTAATAATTTCAAAGAATGCGGTGACAGCCATCTGATCATCTGCAACGATGGCGATCTTATCTCCTTTGTTGATTGTAAAACTGATGTCTTTAAAAAGTACAGTCCCTTCGAGCGATTTCGTGAGTTTCTCCACATTCAATATCTGGTTCCCAACTTCACGCTGTTGCTTATAAATGATTCCTGGATACTTACGGTTAGAGGCAGCAATATCTTCGATAACCAGTTTTTCCAACGCTTTCTTTCTCGAAGTTGCTTGCTTACTCTTGGATGCGTTGGCACTAAATCGTGCAATGAAATCAAT
>JACMLR010000583.1 GCA_014379515.1 Chitinophagaceae bacterium | reverse complement strand
TCTGCTTGGCAACGACAGGAGTGAATTTTCGGATCCTCAGATCCTGGTCGACAAATATTTGTCCAACCTCCGTGGTACTAAAATAATTATTGAGGTCGTCATTAAGTTCAATGAGTTCTTTTATCTTTTGCTGGTGTTCAGCATTTACCGTGTGTAATTCTTCATTAAGCGATTGCAACTCTTCATTCGTACTTTGTAATTCCTCATTCGATGAAACGATTTCTTCGTTGCTGGATTGCAACTCTTCATTTGCAGATTCAACCTCTTCAATCAAAGACTGAAGATTTTCTTTTGTATCGCGCAGCTCTTCTTCCAGCTCTGCAAACTTCATCATATCCGGTTGCGAGTAAGATGTCGATTTCTGACGCTTTTTCTTTTTTACAATCTCCTCCTCTTTTAAAACGATGAAAAGAAAAGGTTGCAGGTAAGTTCTCTGAACGAGATAGGGTTTAATAATGATTGTGATGCTCCGAATAAGTTTACCTATTTTCACTTGTACGTTTCGCTGAACTACGCGTGTATTGGAATTGATCGCCTTCCTGATTGAGGTACTGAGTGCAATAGATAAATCGGTTGGCACAAGTTTCAGAAGATTAAAATTGAAACTCGATTCTGGAAATTCCATGTAATTGCGAAAGTTGCCGATTGCCTGCTTCACCTCGAATTCTTTGTCGATGAAAATTCCGGCAAAGTCAAATTCCTCTATCAGCGTTTCCTTAAAGATTTCCGCGAGATTGTTAAGTGCATTTTTAGGTAGTGGCGAAGAAGTCGTTACAAAACTCAACGACCGGTTAGGGGGATTGGAAAATGCTTCAATCTCAGCAACTTTGGTTTTGCTCATGCATTTGAAAATTTTCCATTTCTTGTCAACCTCGGCCATTACATCTTTCAACACACCAATATTCTCGCTACTGCCCAGCATCAGGTAACCATCTTCCACAACTGAAAAGTGAAACTTTTGCAGCACGGATTTTTGTAATTGCGGGTTCATGTAGATCAACATGTTACGGCATGTAACGAAATCGATCCTACCAAAAGGAGGATCTTTCACGATATCATGCTTCGCAAAGACGATCATTTTGCGCAGCGAAGCATGCACGCGATACCCGTTTCCTTCTTTTGTAAAAAAGCGTTTGAGTCTTTCAGCAGATACGTTCTTCACCTGGTCGGAACTATACACTCCCCTGGATGCAAAGTCAATGACATCCTGGCTAATGTCTGACGCAAATATTTTTACTTCAATCTCGCGGAAGCCTGTCTCCATTGCTTCCTGGAAAAGAATCGCCAGAGAGTAAGCTTCTTCCCCGGTGCTACACGCGACTGTCCAAATCTTTACGATATCCCCTGGTTGTTTTTTGGCGAGTATCGCGGGGATGACCGTTGTTTTAACCGATTCAAATGCTTCATCATCGCGAAAAAAGCGCGTTACATTCAACAGGAAATCCCGGCATAGCTTTTTTACTTCCGTGTCATTATTTCGGAGAAACGCAATGTAATCAGGTAGCGCATGAATGTTTTGCTCACCCATGCGTTTAGCCACGCGACGGTTAATCGTAGGCCGCTTATAATTGGAAAAATCGTGACCAGTGGTCTTTAGAACCAGTTCTAAAATATCCTGTAAAATTCCTTCCTCTTGCGCAGTCAGCTGATTAAATGAGCGAAGTAATGGAGCTTCTCTTACATATTCCGTCAATTCCTCACCCATTTGATCTGGTGGGAGTATCAAGTCGACATACCCCGATGCTACTGCACTGTTCGGCATCCCATCAAACTGCGCCGAACCCGGATCCTGAACTACGACCATACCTCCATGCAGTTTGATCGTTCGAATACCCTTGCTTCCATCGGTGCCTGTTCCGGACAAAATGATACCAATGGCTTTCTCACCTTTATCGCGTGCGAGTGATTCGAAAAAAGTATCTATGGCTGTATTAGGTTGATGATCTCTTACTTTATCTTCGAGCTGCAATCGTCCGTCGACTATCGTGATAAGTTTTTTGCTGGGGATTAGGTAAATACAATTCGGCTGCGCTTCTTCATTATCTTTCGCTTCCCGAACACTCATTTTCGTGTGCTTCGATAAAAGCTCGCCCATCAGGCTGCGGTGATCCGGTGACAGATGTTGAACAACGATAAACGAAAAGCCAGTGTCGGCAGGAATGTGGTCAAAAAAATCGTTGATTGCTTCGAGGCCGCCGGCAGACGCCCCAACACCGACGACATATTGATTCAATATCGAAGAAGACGGGTTGTTAATCTCCATATTTTTAATCATCTGAAAGCTGTTGTTTATATTTGCCGAACCCTTAAAATCTTATTTCAGTCATGAGTGGCAATTTGAAAATTTTATTAATTGAAGATGATCTCGACGATGTGGAACTCCTGGAGGAGGCATTAAAAACGCATTCAGTATCGTACAGTATTGAAGTTATTACTGATGGAAGCGATGCACTGAATCATATAAAAAGCTCCGATGCCCGCCCCGATATTGTAATCCTCGATTTAAATTTGCCAAAGGTTCACGGGCGTCAGCTGATCCTCGAATTAAAGTCTTCGAAAGTTCACCAGGATATTCCACTACTTATATTAACTACATCTTCCGCGAAAGAAGATATCGACTACTCTTATTCGAATGGAGCTGACAAATTTCTGATCAAGCCAACCACACTCGAGAAAATAAAAGAAACAGTCGACACGATTCTTTCTCTCACCCGCCCAAGGCGGATTAATGCCTGATATTACAAACAGCGTTCCATTGTGATTCAATAATGGCCGAAAATAAGCGGCTAATAAAAACCGCAATTGTTGCCTTATTTTCCCTGTAAAAACAGGCATCATCAACAAAAAGTCGGTCAATATTACTCGCGAAAATCAACCAGATTACCGGAAATCAGTGAGGCAACGATTCCCCAGGACGGGTGTTTTTATCAAATGAAAGTAGATTTAATCGTGAGGTTTGGCTTCAAGAAGTTATTTTTCAAAAATGGATTTAATTAGATACCGCAGCCTACGAATTCGCACATTCGCAAATTCGCACATGCAAAGAATCATTATCAAAAACCTTTTTTACCCGCCTCTCCCCTGACCTTCACATAATCAAATACGATATTACAAAATGCTTTTACGCCAACATTCAACTGGCTATCGTCAATGAAAAAATCAGGTGTGTGATGTGATGGAGTTGTTTTGGGATCTTTCCCTTTCGGCATTCCGCCAAGGAAAAAGAAAAATGCCGGGGCTTTTTCACCGAAGAATGAAAAGTCTTCCGCACCGGTCGTCCACTCCGTTTCTGTAACATTGGCTTTGCCGGCGGCTGTCTCCAATGATGGCACCATCATCTTCACCAATTCCGGATTGTTATAGGTAACAAGTGTTTTGGTGTCGATCGTTACTTCAGCAGTGGCACCAGAAGCTTCAGCAATTTTTGTAGCAGTCAATTTTATTCGCTCGTGAACATCTTTCTGCATAATGGGATCGAGCGTGCGAATTGTTCCTTCCATTATTAATTCTTCAGGAAGAATATTTGGACGCACGCCACTGTTAATCTTTCCTACTGTTATTACGACTGGCGCCTTTGTGAGATTTTCCTGGCGGCTCACGATTGTCTGTAACCCATTTATGATTTGGGCGGCTACAACAATCGGATCGATCCCGCTCCACGGTTGAGATCCATGCGCCTGGCGCCCTTTAACTTTGATTGTAAACCAGTCACTGCTCGCCATTGTTGCGCCGGATTTGTATTTAAACTTTCCAACTTCCGTTTGTGAGTTGATATGGATTCCGAAAATTGCATCAACCGTTGGATTTTCCATCACACCTTCTTTCACCATGAGTGGTGCACCACCTTCTTCGGTTCCTGGCGGGCCTTCCTCTGCCGGCTGAAAAATGAATTTCACTGTACCTGGAACATCTTTCTTCATCGACACTAATAGTTCCGCAGTACCCATCAGCATCGCAACATGCGTATCATGACCGCAAGCATGCATCACATCAACCTGCTGCCCATTGTATTCACTTTTGTCGGTTGATGCAAAAGGCAGATCGACACGCTCCTTCACAGGGAGACCATCCATGTCTGCGCGGAGCGCAACAACTGGCCCGGGTTTACCGCCACGTAGAATAGCAACAACCCCGGTTTTTGCAACGCCGGTCTTGACTTCCAATCCCAGTTTACGACAATGTGCCGCGATATATTCCATTGTTTTAAACTCTCGATTCCCAAGTTCAGGATGCTGATGCAGGTAAC
>JACMLR010000582.1 GCA_014379515.1 Chitinophagaceae bacterium | reverse complement strand
CGTTAATAATATCGGCGACACGCGGTCGAAGGCAATCGGCTATCAAAGCCAGGTGAAAGATGTTTATTTTGATGACATCCGTTACCACGTTGACAAGCTTGAATTGCTGGTTGACGATCAATACTGGCTGTTACCAAAATATAGAGAAATGCTCTTCCTGAGATAAAACGCGTTCACTGACATGACAAGCAAGACCGGCCCTCTCCGCAAGGATGGGGCCTTTTTTTGGCTAATTTTTTAACGACTGTTTTCCAAAATGATGCAACTTTGGCGTGGTGTTTTCTCTCTTTCATACAACGAAAACTGATCAATTGAAACCATTTTTAACACTGTTCTTTGCGCTCTCACTGACCGTTACTGCCTCCTCTCAAAAGGTTGATAGCCTCTTTTTTAATCTGTACACCGACAGTCTGAAAAAGGGCACCCATAATTATATCAATGTGGATGGTAAGCTTTCAAATGGTCAGTGGCTTCCGCTTACCGGGAAAGAACTTGTTTTCTCCAGTAGTTATGGCAAGTTTGATGGAAACAGCCTTTTTGTAGACACCAATTTTAAAGGAGAGAAGATTTCAGTAAAGGTTGCATTGAAGAACGACCCAAGTGTTACGCGCGAGATTACGATTTTCATAAAAAAATATTTTCCTGTCGAACGACTTAAAACAGTTGACGAGATCCTTGGAGATCCGCGGCGCAGGAATAGCCGAAATAAAAAAGCGCTGGGTTAACCCAGCGCTTTTTTTATAGAAGTTGAACGACCTTATGCAACGGTCATCTGAGCTTTCATTTTGTTTGCATCTTCCAAAAATTTGGCAAGTCCGAGATCCGTCAACGGATGTTTCAGCAGGCCCAGAATGGAATCCAGCGGGCAGGTACAAACGTCGGCACCCGCTTCTGCGCAACGGACGATGTGCAATGCATTGCGGATCGATGCCGCTAGGATTTGTGTATTAAAACCCTGTAGCGTGTAAATCTGCGCAATTTGACCAATCAGCTCAACACCATCCCAACTGCTGTCGTCAATGCGACCGATAAATGGAGATACGTATGTGGCACCTGCTTTAGCGGCAAGTATAGCCTGGCCTGCAGAAAACACCAGCGTACAATTGGTTTTGATACCGTTGTCAGTAAACCATTTCAATGCTTTTACGCCATCTTTTATCATTGGAACTTTGACGACGATGTTTGGATGAATGGCAGCCAATTTTTTGCCTTCTTCAACCATTCCCGCGAAATCTGTAGAAATCACTTCAGCACTCACGTCACCATCAACTATCTCGCAGATTGTTTCATAATGCTTCAGAACACCTTCTTCACTTTTGATTCCTTCTTTCGCCATTAAAGAAGGGTTTGTGGTAACACCGTCCAGAATACCCAGCTCATACGCCTCTTTAATCTGACTGAGGTTTGCCGTGTCAATAAAAAATTTCATAATTGTAATTGAGGATTGTTTTAAAATTCAGCCGGAATCAGGGGAAAAAGAAATGAGTCAATCTGAAATTCATTTTCAAATTTCCAAATTGACTCACTTATAATAATTTAAAAATGGCAGGCTACTCACATCGCACCGCTACAACCACTTATCCTTGCTGCCTTCCGGCCCTGGGGAGGTTCAGCAGGAGCTGGTCGTGTAAGACCTGCCGGCGCAAATATAGTGTAAAACACTCCTACAGTCCAAGGATTGAAACACATTCATAGAAAAGAAAAATCCACATTCGGTTGGTTGAAAAACCCATTATTCCAGGAGCGCTAAACTTTTATCTACCAATACCTTGCCGCCCTGTAATTGAGTTCACACGCGTATAACCGACAAGTTCATCTGCCCGGCCACCGAGCGCGCGGTAATAAACGAGGATAGTATATTCATTTTCCGACTCCCAATAATTTCCTTCCGTGAAATCGAATTGAGGGCGGCGTTTTGGATCGCGGGGATCAATGGTTACGTAGGTATAATCGTAATAACCCATTTTCAAAAACAACGAACTTTCATAAACTCCTTTATCCGAATTGAATGTCAGTTTGGAATCTTCATTTGTAAAATAGTTATTCAGTTGACCGATGATATAAACATCTCTGCCCGCAAGTGGGAGATTGTTTGGTGGCACAAAGCTGAAATTAACCTTAGCGTAATCGCCCTGCCAATAGGGATTAACTCCTTCGGTCGTTTCGATGGTATGCATACCATTGTTATCACGAAAAAAATTGAACCGCTGATTGGACCTATCCATATCAGGTTTCACAAATATCTCCGTTGATTTATTGCCATAGATCGCATTTAAGATCCGGTCGCTTTGAAGCCTGAAACTTCTCAAGTCAAGCCACCGCCATTCCTTACCTGCCGGAAAAATGCAATCGACCTCGGTATTGAATTCGAGTTGATTCCTTGAGAAAAAACTGGGTTTGATATCAGTAATTGCATTATCCCATCGATTATTTTGCAGTATGACAACTTTCAGTTGCTGCAAATGATTGACAACATTTAGCCGCTCATTTAAATTGACTTTAAACTGGATCTTCTGATGCGTGCGAAAGAACTGGCCATTAAATGGTTGCTGAACAGTTGCAGCTGTAGAAGATTTTTCTTCAACAATAAGAACGCGTTTAGTGATGATCAGTTTGGAGGTATCGTTGTCGCGAAACACTTTCAGGATATAGTTCCCGGATCTTGTAGGAACGGAATTACGATCGGGTACCGTCGCCTGGTAATGCGTGTATCGTGTGAATGCAACCGAAGAGTTTCGATACAGGCTCAGCCTAACATTTGAAAAGCCTTTGAGATAATCAAACTGGCTTAACATCGCAGGTGTCCAATCAGCATTACACAATTGAAATGTATAGTAATAATTTTTGACACCTCCTTCAAGATCGTCGAAATGAAGTTCGAGTTGTTCGATACTATTTGGGGACATGAATGGAAAGGACAGCTGATTTCCTTTCTGATATAACTGTACCGATTTTATCGAAGTGGAATAGACAGCATCCGGATATTGAGCAACTGCTCCTGTTCCAATCAATAACAAGAGGAAAAACCCAGGTTTCTTCATCCTTAAAAATACTGTCAATTAAGGAATGAGGTTCACAATCTTCGTTAAAACAAGAAAAATAGTTCCTCTTATTCTAACACAGCGGCTATTTTTGACGAACGAAAATCATGCCGGTGAATATTGCGTCCTTTATTGCCCGTAGAATCTCTATAACATCCCAAAGGACGTTTTCAAGATTTATAATAAGATTGTCCATTGCTGCAACAATTATTAGTGTTGCCGTGATGATCCTTACGATTGCGTTTGCCAGTGGTTTTCAGCAAACGATCAGTAATAAGGTTTTCAGTTTTTTCGGGCATATCCGGGTGCAGGACTACAATGCGCTACAAGTCTCCATCGCTGAAGAAATTCCGATTCAGCGGAATGATTCTGTTCCGGCATTGATGAAAACGAATCCGGCGATTCAGAAGGTCCAGGCCTTCGCTACAAAGAATGCCATTCTAAAGACTTCAGAAACGATCGAAGGAGTGCTTTTTAAAGGAGTTGAGAAAGATTATGATTTTGCCCGGCTTCAGGGCTTTCTTACTTCCGGCCGATGGATCAATTTTATCGATAGTGGTTATACCGATGAGATCAACCTTTCTGAATCAATGGCAAAGCAACTGAAGCTAAAGGTTAACGACAAAGTGCTCATCTTTTTTATCCAGGCAAGCGGTGAAGCACCGCGGCCACGAAAGCTTACCGTCGTGGGGCTATTCAAAACCGGTATTGAAGAATACGATAAACTTTTTGCACTGGGTGATTTGAAGCTTGTACAACGATTAAATAACTGGAGTCCCGAGCAGGTTGGTGGATATGAATTGTTTCTTACCGACTTCAATAATATGGTAAAAGTGAGCGAAGACATCGTTCCTTATTTACCGATCGGGATGAGTAGTCAGACTATTAAAGAAATTTTTCCGTCAATATTCGACTGGCTTGCTCTTCAAAATCAAACGATCTATATCGTGATTCTTATAATGGTAGTCATCGCTGTTCTCAACCTTGTCACTTGTTTATTGATACTTGTGTTGGAGCGAACGAGAATGATTGGTTTGCTGAAAGCGCTGGGTGCTAGCAATTTTTCCATTCAGAAAATTTTTCTTTACCAGGGAGCACTCATAACTTTTCTTGGTTTGCTCTTCGGGAATGCGCTGGGGTTGCTGGTTAGTTGGCTGCAGCAACGATATGGATTTATTACACTTCCCGAAGAATCCTATTATATCTCACAGGCAGCAGTTCATATTGTTTGGTGGCAGGTTGCGATGGTGAACATTGGAACTTTTGTCGTTTGTATGGCAGTGTTGTTATTGCCTACGGTTATTGTCGCGAAAGTTCAACCGGTTAAAGCAATTCAGTTTAGATAAGATGTGACAAGATGATTCCGGTAGCAACCGCTGCATTGAGTGATTCAGCTTCTCCTTTACCTGGTATTGTGATACGAACGGTTCGATCATTGAGTAATGATGAGCGAATTCCTTTCGATTCATTCCCGATTAATATAATTCCTTCCTTCACCGGTTTCATGTCGAGGATTGAGTTTCCACCTAACACCGCAGCATATACCTGGACTTCAGGATTGTGTTCCAGCAATGTTTGCAGGTCGGTATAGTGAATGTCGATCCGGCCGATACTACCCATGGTTGATTGCACCACTTTTGAATTGTAGACATCTGCACATTCGTTGCTACAAACGATTTGGCGAACACCAAACCAATCGGCACATCGAATGATTGTACCGAGGTTTCCTGGATCCTGGATCGAGTCAAGCATTAAGGTAAGTGTGTCTTTTAACTCAATGGCACGCTGTCTTTCCGGCTGGCGAAGAATTGCGACAACTTCGTTTGGAGTTGAAAGTGTTGAGATACTTTCCAGTTCTTTTTCATCGATAGCTATAATTCGATCGCCGGGGATGATGCGAACCAGTTCATCATTCGCTTTTAACCATGTTGCTGTTGCATACAACTGGTGAAGACGACCGG
>JACMLR010000581.1 GCA_014379515.1 Chitinophagaceae bacterium | reverse complement strand
CTTACCTGCGGGACATAACTGATAAGGTGGAGCTGATGCGGCAGTTGAAAGCTAATTAGCGCGAATGTGCGAAATATGCTAAATGTGAAGATGTGCGAAATGCTTCCTGTTCAGTATAGTGGTTCAATAACAGTTCTGGAATCGTGAAAGACGCGCGTTTCCGTATTGCTTCAATTCACTTGCGAATCAAAAAATGTCCAGGAACTAAGCAAACGTGAAGTCAGGGAGGCGGATTAGTTCCCCACCTTTCAACGCAGATTCATGAGCAAGAATTCCAACGCAGGTAATATTTGCCGATTGCCGTGCATTCGGATAGGCGGCCTTGTTAGTAACGATACTGTTTACAAACGCGTGAGCGAGATGAGGATGTGACCCTCCATGACCACCACCCTGCACAAAAGATAAATGTTGATTGTCCGTCTTATCATAAACCCCTTGAGTTGTGAACGACCTGATCTCCTCCGGTAATAGATGCGCATAATCTGGCGAATAAACTTCTTCAGGTATTTGCGGCTCTGGTCGCTTCGCCGTATGAATCACCAGGGGTTTTCCTTCAACCAACGGCCACTCCACTGATTTGTTCGAACCATACACTTCGAAACTCTCACGATACTGTCGGGCAGTATCGAATAATGAACGATAGACATGAGCAACAAGATCCGACCCCCGAAACTTTATATGTGTACTCTCAACTGCAAAAGGTGAATTGTAGTGAACTTTCAATTCTTCGCGGATTTCACCTGATCCAAAACAAGAAACATACTCTGCTTCAGATTCAGTTAGTCCGAGAACCGGACCGACGCAGTGGGTTGCGTAATGCATTGGTGGAAGTCCGGGCCAATAGTTTGGCCATCCATCCATATCTTGTTGATGACTTGCTTTCAGGTATTGAATCTTTCCAAGACTTCCCTCGTTATACAGTTGTTTCATGAACAGGTATTCCCGGGAATACACAACTGTTTCCATCATCATATAAGTAAGACCTGTTGCTTTTACCAATTCCACGATCTCCCTGCACTCTTCTACGGTTGTCGCCATTGGAACTGTACAGGCAACATGCTTTCCGGCTTTTAACGCTTTTATGGATTGTGCACCATGATCAGGAATAGGTGTGTTGATATGAACAGCATGAACATTCGGATCATTCAATAATTCATCGTAATCGTCATATCTTTTTTCGATATTAAATGCATCGCCCAAGTGTTGCAATTTCGATTTATTGCGTTGGCAGATTGCATACAGTTGCGCATTTGGATGACGTTGATATATTGGAATAAATTCCGCTCCAAAACCAAGCCCAACCAATGCAATATTTAATTTGTTTTTCATAGCCGTAAATATTCGATCCTAATTATGTGTTGTTTCGTTCGACAAAACGACGGGCTTATAGCCTCCGCGTGAGCGGAAATAAAGTATTAATAACACATAGCTGACTAACATGATGATCGGAAAAATGATAATGTCCTTTAATGCTTCTTTTTTTGATGATTCGCGAACGTCCGATACAACTTTCTTTTCGGTATCACTTGCAGTTGCCAGCTTTTGTTGATCGATTGCTTTGTAGTCTCCAAAAAGACTTGTTTTATTTTCAGTGACGTATGCCTGGTGAATAGCGGTATTGTTATTCTTGTCGTACGAATGTAACTGGGAATCGATTGCCTTATCCTGAACAAATCCCAGGACACCAGCGCCAATGACTCCTGCAGCAATCATTCCCAATCCACCAGTAATGTTTAGCGTTAGCGCACCACCCCGGGGGAATCGTTCTGCAACGACGCCAAGCATCGTTGGCCAGAAAAATGTTTTCCCCAATCCATAGATAGTCGCAGCGATAAGGATCATTATTCCTTCGGATGAGGAAAGCAGGTACAATCCGACTGCAGCAATTGCAGAACAAATTGCCAATAAACCAAGCGATGAAAATTTATGAACAATCGGGCCAGCAAAAAAGCGAAGCACAAACATGATAGCAGATGTATAAACAAGCACCCATCCGGCTTGCAGCCCGAGTTGATTCATTGCTGGTGTCATTAGATCAGTAATCCAGCTATCCGTGCCGAGTTCGGTTGTTGCCAGAGGTATCATTATAAGCAACAGTATGATGAACAATGGTTGACCAAGGCTCTTTGTATATAAACCGAAAAGAACTGTTATTATGCCAATGATTATAAGGTTTAGCGTTGTTGACCATGCGAACACAGTGCCTAACTGAAATACAATCAGGGATACAATGATAAGGGCACCAATTGCACCAACCTGCTGCAACATTTGTTTATAGGACACACCCGCTTCAACTCGTTCATTGATCGGGAAGCGACGAGACAACATCATCACACCATACGCGATCGTTGGTAATAGAATAAGTCCGATCTTATATTCCCACCTCACTTCCGGCCCCATGAGCAATGCGATAATTCCGCCGAGTACCAAACCTCCCGGCCATGCCGCATGAAGTATATTAAGCCATTTTGTTTTATCTCTCGGAAACATCGTGGCAACGACGGGATTAACGACAGCTTCGACAATTCCATTTCCCAATGCAACTATAAATGTTCCGAGGTACAGCATCCAAAATCCATTTGCAAAAATGGTTAGCACAGCCGAAGTGACGTGACAAATGAAAGCAACTACCAATGCAGTTTTATAACCAATCTTATCAATAATCAAACTAAAAAGAACAATACTAATTGCGAAGGGCCAAAGACCAACGCCGGCAATCTCACCAAGTTGTGTTTGCGTTAGATTGAATTGCGTCCCCCACTCAGGTAACATAATAGCACGTAAAATAAATCCGAAAGAAGTGGTAACGAGTGCCACGAAACAGGTGTAAAAAAGTTTCATGTCGGGCCCGGCACCTGCTGAGATTATTTTGTTCATATTCGGTAGTTGAAATCGATAGCGATCACTAGATAGGAACGTGGTACTGTTACTTTTTTGTGGAAGGCATTATCAGATTCTCAAAAAAGAAAACGCCTCGTTTGTTTGCAACAACAATATCAACCCGTCCATCTTTATTCATGTCTGTTACGACTGTATTCAGGCCGACACCTGAATCTGTATCAATTTCATGTTCGATCCAAAAAGGTGATTTCCCTTTTGCCATTTCGAACCAATAGATTGCAGGTTTCTCGTAAGAACCCGGATCGATCGTGGAACGATTGCTGGGATTGAGGCGTTCAAGATGCGCAAAGTAGCGTTTGCCTGTAATCAAATCCGGATAACCATCGCCATTAACATCTGCCATAGCAGTTGAATGCGTTTGCGAGGTAACGAAACTAATTGTCCATTGATGGAATACAGGTTCTCCATCCGGACCGGTGACTTGCGGATACCACCAGATACCATATCGATGAGCCGAGGCACTGATAACGTCTGCTTTGCCATCTGCATTTACATCAACGATTTGCATTTGCGAACAATCCTCACCGATATCTGCAGGATGAAATTTCCAGCTGGCTTGCCTTACATCCCCGGGGCTTTCCCACCAACCATCTTTTGAAACAACATCCTTCCGACCGTCCCCATTAATATCGCCATAACCGAGACCATGAGCACGGATTTCTGTACGGGGAACGTTTTGTTCACCGATAGGAAATCGCTGCCAAACACTATCACCTTTAGCGGGCGCTTTCAGCCATATGAGCTGATTCTTTTCTGAATCGGCACATATTATATCATCTTGTTTGTCGCCATCAACATCTTCGAACAGGGGAGACTCGTTTCCAACGTGGTCGAATAAACGATGTTTGCGCCAGTAGCCTGCGTTCTTTCCCGGGTTTTCAAACCAATCGGCACTTAGTCCGGGAAAATCAAGAACGATCAAATCCACCCAACCATCCTGGTTAATATCCATTGCATGGTTTAGAAAAGATCTGCTATAGGCTGTTTTCGGAGAGTAAATTTTCAGGGAGTCGATCAAATGTCGCTTCCATGATGGCGCCTCAAACCAACACGGCCCTGCGAGTATATCTAGTTTACCATCATTGTTAACATCTCCTACTCCAACGCCTTCCGAGATAAAATCATTTGTAATGACATGCTTTTTGAAATCTTTCGAAGCAGATTGCCCGAATCCTTTCCCCAAAGTGATGCTACCAAGCATCGCCACAAGTAATAGTACCCGGCCGATCCTTCTGCTAACTGAATAGTTATGTTTCATAATCTGTGTTAATGTAAAGTGTAACGGATGCATCTATCATTATCGGGTAATCTAATTTTTTGCTGTAAGTTTTTTAGGATTAAGGAGAAATGCCAAAAGATGATTGAATTCTTTTTGAGATAATCGTTGATTGAAATTATCCGGCATCAATGTCAGCCTGGAAGCAGTTTGCTCGATTATATCATTCTTGGCGATAGAAAATTCTTTCCCGTTCAGATCTGCAAATACAACAACTGCACCTTCTTCGCGGCGGTAAAGTCCGGTAACTACTTTTTCATCCTTTGTACGAACAGTATAAGTTCGGAAGTTTTCTGAAATGTTTCTGTTGGGATCAAGAATTTTTTCGGCCAACGATCTTGGTCCCCATTGGGCAACACCATCCAGGTTGGGCCCTATATTTCCGCCCTCTTCGGCCATACTATGACAAGGAGCACAGTTCGTTACAAAAACCATTTTACCTGAATCTACTGATGGTGTTTTTGCTTGTGTTGCTTTGTCGAACTCTTCAAGCCGAAGATAGATTTCTCCTTGTTTCTCTTTGTTGACCGGATCGACACCTTTTATCAATTCGTTATACATTTTCAATTGGGTTGCTGTCGATCGGTTCATCATTAATTCTTTCACGCGTTGATGCAACAGTATTCTTGGAAACATTTTTTTCTCGCGAACTTTTGCAAGCAGGATATCCTTTCCTGCGGGAGAACCTGCCAGAGTGATAGCCATATTGGTTTGAAGGTCGGGAGATGGATTTTCTATTGTTTGAAGAACGATGTTCACGATGTTACCTGGAAATTCACTCAACACCCGGCTGATCGTAAGTTTAAAATTATCATCGGTTGCTTTATCATTCAATAAACGTTTCGCAACATCAGCACCTTTCGATGGATTAATTCTGAGCATTGCGCGGATGGCATGCGCTTTAAGATCACTTACTTCAAAGCTTACATCTTTCCCTGTTGGTTTCAAATCTTCAGTTGAAGCACTTGTTACCATTGGTTCGAGTGTAGGTAACACCGACTGCATTTTGAATTTACCAGCAGTTTCGGTTGCAAAAGTTTGAAGTCGCAGTACATCCAAACTTTGATCTTTTGAATATGGATAATTTTTAAGAAAGTTTGTTGCGAGCAATGCACCCCAATTTCGTAAACGTTCATTCGCTTTAGCACCACGCTGCGCAGTACCATCCTGTATCGAACGATACACCTGCAGGCTTACACTGTCTGGATTTTTTTTATTGATGGAAAGGATGACGGTCGAGTCGACAAACTGTTGCGGAGCATAACGGGCAATATGCTGGTAGAAAGAAGTACTGGCTTTTTGAAGGCCATCGCTCGTATTAATGTAGTGGTACAAAAAGGTGCCGGCATTACTTGATGGAACACCTACCAACACATCACTTAACGTACCTGCATCATCAGCTGACCACGCACGATTGACAACCTGGTTCATCAATGTATCTTTCCTTAACAAGTTGCGAAGCGATAGCCTTGACGCATATAATAAGTGTGTATCAAACTCGGGGATCGATTTTCGTTCTTTCAACAATACTTCAATGGATTGCATGTTGGGATGCTTCGACAGTAAT
This sequence comes from Chitinophagaceae bacterium, assembly GCA_014379515.1. Taxonomy (GTDB): domain Bacteria; phylum Bacteroidota; class Bacteroidia; order Chitinophagales; family Chitinophagaceae; genus Endoryza. The sequence continues at coordinate 998 of JACMLR010000581.1, read as the reverse complement.
TCGACAGCGGCACGTTTTACATGCGGATCCTTATCATTGATGCCGCGCAAAACGATCTGGTTTAATTTATCATCTGGCTGCATTTCCCGAACAATACTCATCGCATGTAATCGAATTACGGCATCACTGTTTATGGCAGCGGCTTCCAGCATATCCATTGGTAGTGCATTGAGGCGATGCAAGACCCACAACGAATGCACGCGCTTGTTGATGCTGGCTTTTCTGTCTTCTAAGTTTGCAAGTAAAGAAACGGCAGCACTGTTACCGATGCGGTCAGCGAGTTGATCGGAAGCAGTCATTCGCACAAACATGTTCTGCGCATCAAGCGCTTTGAGAAGTTCGTTTACTGATGCGGTTGTCCAGTTTACAGTGTTGTTTGTTTTTCCTTTATAGGTAATTCTCCAAATTCTTCCACGAACGTGATCACGTTTGGGATGATCTAAGGGAACTTCATAGTGACCGATGATCGAATTATAGAAATCGGCAATGTACAATGCGCCATCAGGACCCATCTTCACGTCAACGGGTCGAAACCAGGGATCATCGCTCAATACAAAATCTTCTTCTTTTTTACCGATGGGTGTGGAACCTTTGTCAGTACTTGAATACCTGAAAACGCGGCACCGAACAACGTCACCTACAAAGAAATTCTTTTGAAATTGGGTAGGAAATAAATTGTCGGCATAGTAAGCTATCCCGGCTAGGGCGGTTGCTTCATCACTTAGTGAAGTCATGTCAGGAGCAAAGCCCATCCCTTCTTCTTTTCCCCACTGCGTATAATCTGCATCGCGCATGAGTTGGTATAAGGGAGAGGTATGACAGTCGGTGGAATAGCAATATCCTTTTTCATCATAAACGAGACCGAACGGATTGATCCGACCGTCGGTGGTTTTTTCTACCCGACTCCCATCTGGGCGGAAACGAAAAGTGTTACCGGATATCATTGAGATGGGTTCACCGTCTGTGCCCGCAATTGTATCACGGTTTGTGTAACCATG
>JACMLR010000580.1 GCA_014379515.1 Chitinophagaceae bacterium | reverse complement strand
TATTGCGATCAGAGGCGTTGCCTTGATTGCGCGATAGGGAATTCCATTCTGAAAAAAGCCACGACCTGAGGTTCCGCCCCTCCAATTATCACTCAGCATTCCACAGAATTACGTAGCTTTCTCACTTAACACCAAAAAATGTTAGACATGAGAAAATCGTTTTTGCTTAGTGCGTTTACTGTGTTTTCGCTTGCCGTGCTGGCTCAGAGTGACAAGCCAGATATGGATGTTGTCCAAAAAATCCGTACCGAGGGGTTGAATAATTCCAGGGTTATGGAACATGCATTTTATTTAACCGATGTCAGCGGTCCGCGACTGAATAATTCCACTGGCTATTTGAAAGCTGCGAATTGGGCAAAAGATAAATTGAAAGAGTGGGGACTCGATGCAAAGCTGGAAGCCTGGGGTGATTGGGGTAAAGGTTGGGACCTGCAGCGTTCATACATTGCAATGACTGCACCGTACTATCGTCCACTCATTGCATTCCCAAAAGCATGGTGCAACGGTACAAACGGGTTGCAAAATGCGGAAATCATTATAATCACTGCGAAAGATTCGCTCGAACTCGATTCATACAAAGGAAAACTAAAAGGCAAAGTAATTTTATTGCCAAGAACAGATACACTAAAACATAGTTTCCTCCCTGATGCTACAAGATTTAACGAGGAGCAATTGAAAAAAATGGCTGATTGGGAACCAGCGGCCAGGCCTGCGAATCAACAACGTGGACCGGGCAATGGTACAAGACCTGCCGGACCTGCAATGAGTGCGAACAGAGTGAAGGACTTCGCACAGAAAGAAGGCGCAGTTGCAATACTAAGCGCCACTCCACGTGGACATGACGGAACATTGTTTGTATCGGGTGGCGGTTCGTACGCGGCGACTGCACCTGGAAATTTCCTCGACATCACTGTTGCCTATGAAGACTATATGACGTTGTATCGTCTCGCAGCTGCAAAAATTCCGGTGAAAATGGAAGTGGATGTAAAAACATCCTTTAATACAAAAGATATAAAGGGGTACAATGTTGTTGCAGAAATTAAAGGAACAGATAGCAAGCTAAAAGATGAAGTAGTGATAATTGGCGGTCACCTGGATTCCTGGCATGCAGCTACTGGTGCTACCGATAATGCAGCAGGTTGTTCAGTAATGATGGAAGCAATCCGGATCTTGAAAGCAACGGGTTTTAAACCACGTCGCACTATTCGCATTTGTTTATGGGGTGGAGAGGAGCAGGGTCTTCATGGATCACGCAACTATGTCCGCAATCATCTTACGGACACTGCAAAAAATACATCTAATGCTGCGGGCGAAAAAGTAAGCGCCTATTATAATCTTGATAATGGTACAGGCAAAATTCGTGGCATCTACACACAAGGTAATCCGGGCGTGAAATCAATTTTTGCACAGTGGCTCGAACCGTTTTCCGATCTAGGTGCTGCAACGATCACGTTGCAAAATACGGGTGGTACAGATCACCAGTCGTTTGATCGGGTGAGTATCCCGGGTTTTCAATTTATCCAGGACGTGATTGAATACGATACGCGTACTCACCATACAAACATGGATACTTATGACCACCTCATTCCAGAAGATCTGAAACAGGCAGCAACAATCGTTGCATCGTTTGTTTATAACACTGCGCAGCGCGAAGAGAAACTTCCGCGCAAACCCGCACCTGCACAAACAGGTCAACAACGCCAGGGATTCTAATTCACCTATAATCGTTCATAGAAATGCCCCGGAATTTTCGGGGCATTTTTATGACTGAATGTTGGATGCGTTGATGAAATGTTGACCTGAAACGAACCGATGACATTTTAGTGCGGGTCTCATAAACCATTCTACCACGTAACAATTTGATAAACTTATATATTGATTGCAATTGGTTCTTTTTGCGAAGACGAACTTGTGCGCTCACCTAATTAGAACGAACCACGCATGTCCAGAGATTTTATGCAGGCTTTGAAAGGCGAAATTTCTTCTTCACAACAAAACAACTTTGGGGTCGATAATTTTGATGAGTATAGGTTTGGAAAATATAGAGATGATGTAAAGTCCAGGCCTTCCTCATTCCAGAAAATCCGAGGGTTTTTAAGTTCAAAATCTGGGGCTTCCAGTTCTCGAAATGAAGATGTACAGGATATTCGGAAAGCGATTCCCGGAGTTGAAAAATTTATTCGGTTATATGATGCATTTCCAGAGAAAGATAAGAGTTTGCTGATAACGCTGCTTGCATACCAGCATTTGGGCTATCGAAAAGTCAGGTTACCGCGAAACACAAAAGCTTATTGGGAATTGTTCGAAAGCGCAATGACCCTCGAAAACCAATCAGATACTTATGACCCTCATTTTCAAAATTTCATTTTAAGTAAATTCAACTTAAATCCAATCGGCCCGGATGTCAAACTTTATTATGCGGTGATTGGAATTGTGGCAACTTTTCTCCTGGAACAGTATGCATATAAAGTTGATGGTAAAAATTTTATTGAGGTAAAACAGAATGATATAGTATTTGATCTTGGTGCGTGCTGGGGTGATACTGCACTCTATTTTGCAAACAAAGCAACTGATGGAGGAAAAGTTTATTCGTTTGAGTTCATTCCACGTAACGTGGAATTATTCAATATCAACCTGGATTTCAACCCACAATTGAAGCCTATTATAGAAATCGTTGATCGACCTGTTTCCGACAATAGCAACACAATTGTCTATTACCAGGATCGCGGCCCAGCTAGTAAGATTTCATTAACGCCCTTCGATGGACAGACTGGCTCAACCACTACCATTTCTATCGATGATTATGTAATTGACAATAATATTGATAAGGTAGACTTCATTAAAATGGACATCGAGGGCGCGGAAATGTCAGCCTTACGTGGTGCCATCAAAACAATCAAAAAGTTCCGTCCGAAACTTGCCATCGCTATCTATCACAGCATGGATGATATGGCAGATATTCCGAATTGGATTCTCGATCTGGATTTGGGATATGATATTTTCCTCGATCATTTCACGATTCATGCGGAGGAAACGGTGTGCTTCGCACAAGTGAGATAAGAAATACAGTTCACAACTAGAATCAAGTAAGTGTTCGTTCAACCCCTATGGATTCACGCAAATTTCATCTTCGGGAGTGGCCAACACAACTTTGCTGTCTAACACTACATTGTTTTCAAAAGCAATTTGTGCAGATTCTAGTTGATATAGAAATTCGGTACTTTGAAATATGCAAAAAGAAATGAGCGAAATTATTCCCTATACCGAGCCGATGCGGCATGAACTGATTGCAGTATGGGAAGCATCTGTTCGGGCGACGCACAATTTTCTAAATCCCGACGATATTGATTTTTATAAAACCATTTTTAAGAAAATCGACTTCAATAGTTTTTCTGTTTATTGCGCGTTTGCTGGTTTGAAATTTATTGGCTTTATCGGAGTTTCAGATGGAAAGATTGAAATGCTTTT
>JACMLR010000579.1 GCA_014379515.1 Chitinophagaceae bacterium | reverse complement strand
TTCATTTTCGAACAGACAACGAGGTTGGACTCGATATGGGAAGGAAAATCGCCGCACTGATTATTGCAAAAGCGCGTATGGACGGAGCGGACGCAGCGTCTCGTTAGTTCAGTGATGAATATGTAAAGAATACAGAATTCAGAATAAAGGAGACAGAATTTGGCGAGCCTCCCTATTGCGATATTTATTCGGTGCCACGAGGTTGCCGCACGTGAGATTCTGTATCCTTTATTCTGAATTCTGTATTCTTTAGATGTTCATCAGCGAACTAACGAAACGCTGCGTCCGCTCCGTCCATACGCGCTTTTGCAATAATCAGTGCGGCGATTTTCCTTCCCATATCGAGTCCAACCTCGTTGTCTGTTCGAAAATGAATACCTCCCTGGAAGCGGGATTCTGCGCCGTCAATTGCCCGTTTTTGAAAGTAGGCTTTGTCTGCCGGGAAAAAATATGAGTAGAGTTCACCCTGGACGCCACCGACAGTTGCATGGCCGGAAGGATAGCCAGGAAATGGCGGACTTTGAAAAAGAAGTGGTCGAAATGTAGTATCATATTGTTCCGGGCGAATACCCCAGTAGGCATACTTCGCATCCCAACAGGCAATGAATGCATCATGCATTGCGATTGCGGACAATGCATTCAATCGTGCAGCACGAGGAGGATTCAGATGCAGGTTGTATTCAAAGATTTTTCGTGTCAGTGGATCATCGCCAGCGGGGGGAGATGCAAAGTAGTAGGCATTCGCAATCGAACGAAAAGTTTGTTTGTAGTTTTTAAGCTCGGCCATTTCCTTTGCGAAGTCTGGCGGCGGTCCGGGTCGGAACTGGCTTCCGCTTGTAAGGACCATCGTTTTATTTTTTCCAGCCAATGGCAACATCGCAAACTTACCGTTCCATTTCCCGGTTTCGGTTGGAATTTTTCTATCCCAAACGATATTTGGATTGAAGTCTGCCGTGCGTTCAATTTCTTTTTGTGCGATGCGTTTTCCAAGTTCGAAACCGGCACGCGTATCACTTGGAAAAGCTGCACCAGCCGCGATTCGCGTAGCAATTAGTTGCTGCGCCATCTTGTTTACAGAGTCGGTCAATCCTGGATAAAAATGTGAAATAACAGCAACGGCAACACCTGCCGCAACGGAGTGTTCGCATGGATAAGAAGGACTTTCCGACTTAACAATTAGTGACCTGATATTTTTATCAGCCGCGAATGGACGCGGCCGGTTAAATGAATATTTGGTATCCCATGCAACAATGGTAGCATCATAGATCGCTACGTTGAGAAGCATATTTGCGAGCACGCCGTTGGCGCTCGTATCTGTCATCCAAAGTTTTGTCATCATGTTCTGCCATCGATACCCGGGATTGCCTGCGTTCCAATATAGTATTAACTGTTTACCGTTCGAGTCAAGAAGTTTCTGTGTTTTGAGGACATCAGCAATCTCGTTTTTGAAAGATCCAGGCGCCGATAGACGATAGGTACTTCCCGACTCGATGAGCCAGGTTTTCCATTTTCCTGCATTGGGTTCGATTTGTGCGATTGCAGCACTCCAACAGTATATTAGCGTAACAAGAAAGGTTGTCTTTTTCATTTTTGATTATTTGTGTAAGAATATCAAATTGAAAATAGTTTAGATAGTGACCGTCAACAGAAAGCCCATCGGAGTAAACAAACAACGGAAATGCTTCAACGATCAGCTGGCAAGTTCATATAGTTTGCGAACTGTGCTCGGTTGACTAAAGCTGAAAGTTGATCGGTTTTTTGGCGTCGATGTTTTGGGGCTCAATGCGCGAAGGGTATGTTTTCGTTCGGGCTGTTTGACTCATTGCTTCCATTCGTTGACGCGAAAGGCGATTCTGTAGACGAAGAATTGAAAAGAAAAAGTTTTCGCGACATTTAAGGGATAATGAAATTAAAAGCTCTCATAAGACGGTATCGGATCTATCTGTGGATCTGGGTTGCATATATCGCATTGTGGCTGATTGTGGATGTTGGAAGTCATCCCAGTCAATTTTTATTGTGGTGGTTGAATGAGCTTTGGCGTGGAGTTTTCGTTCTTGTTGTCAATATTTTTTTCTTTGAGTATGTGCTGAAGAAACTGAGTAGTAAACGAATTATATATTCAGTATTCCTCGTTGCATTTCAGATCTTTTTATTTTCTGCCGGTTTGTTTATGTGGAGGCAATTGGGAGTTTCACTGGGTATTCATACTCCCTTCCGAACATACAAAGACGTGGGAGAAGGGATTGGCGATCAATTTGGAGCGAGTCTGTTCGCAGTAATTTTCTTTGCTGTTATCAGGCATATCTATGCATATAACAAGTTGAAGCGGGTCGCGCAAGAACTGAGAATTCAAAAGCAGGAAGCGGAATTAAACTATTTGAAATCTCAAACGAATCCTCACTTTTTATTCAACACATTGAATAATATTTATTCGTTGTCATTAGATAAATCCGATTTGGCGCCGGAGTCTATCTTGAGGCTGTCAAAGATTTTACGGTTCATGTTGTACGAAGCGAGCGGAGATTTCATTGCCATTGAACAGGAACTGAAAATCATCTCAGACTATATTGATCTTGAGCGTTTGCGGTACGATGATACGCTTAAAATTAATTTCAATCATCATATAGAAGATATGCGGCAGGCTTTGCCTCCATTATTAATGATACCGTTGGTTGAGAATGCGTTCAAGCACGGCGTTTCGGAAACCAGAAACCATCCCTTTGTTGATATACACCTTGCGGTAAAAGATCTGCGGTTAAAATTAATGGTAAAGAATTCCGTAGATGAACATCAGGATGAATTGGTAATAAAAGAAAATATCGGTCTTTCAAATTTGCGTCGTCAACTTCAATTGCTTTACACTGATTTTGAATTATTGATCGAGCGTAAGCAGGGAATATTCATCGCAACGCTGAAAATAAATTTGTCCAGTCATGTCTAAATTAACATGTATAATAATTGAAGATGAGCCACTTGCTGTTAAGATATTGGTTGAATATATTTCGCAGGTTCATTTTCTCGAACTAAAGGAATCATTCAAGGATGCGATCCTGGCAACTGAATATTTGCGTGATAACGAAGTGGATTTAATTTTCCTGGATATTCATTTGCCCAGGTTAAAAGGGATGGCTTTTTTAAAAACGTTGGTACATCCGCCCGCGATAATTATTACAACTGCCTATCATCAATATGCGGTCGAAGGATTCAATTTGAATGTTACAGACTATCTGCTGAAGCCATTTGAGTTTAACCGGTTTCTCACAGCGGTGACGAAGGTTAAAGGAAACAAGGGAGGTCATGAACCAAAAGAACAATTGCCCGAAGTAAAAGATCATATTTTTTTAAACGTTCAAAAGAAAAAAGTAAAAATTTTGTTCTCTGAGATTATATACGTTGAAAGCCAACGTGAATATGTGAAAATCAAAACGATCAAGGGCGAGTTTATTTCAAAGATGAGCACCCATGAAATTGAGCGTATGCTTCCGGCAAATCTTTTCAAGAGAATTCATCGATCTTATATCATTTCGATCTCCAAAATAGATTCATATACGGCTGAGCTGATCGAACTAAATGGAATTGTACTACCAGTTGGAAGGGGGTATCGGGAGGGGATGGAGGGAATGCTTTAATTGGGAGCGGTTTATTGAGAATACAGAATTCAGAATAAAGGAGACAGAATAAAGCAGACGACATAATTCCACGATAATATCACTTACAACAAGTGTCAAGATTTTCTCGGTTGCTAAGTAGTAGCATACTGAGTGTGTTTTTTATTCTGTCTCCTTTATTCTGAATTCTGTATTCTGAATTCGGCAGTCTTCGCTCGAATACCTACCGAAAATTTCTCGCCTCCGGAAACACAATCTCTTGTGTCGTTTCCCGGACCTGGGAACGTTTGTTTTCAGGAGCTGGTAATGATTTTTCATCAGAGCGGGACATGGTTAGGGTCGGGAAATTTTCTTTATCCGATGAAGTAAGATGGCGCAACAACTTTGAGAAATCAAAACAGGCCGCTACTATTATATGAATCACTTCGCCTACTATCTGTAATTTCCCCTGCACCATTATCAATCTTGCTTGTAAAATCGGTTTGCGAAATTTTTCGAACAGGCTTTCGAAAATCACCACGTTCGCAAAACCGGTTTCATCTTCTATTGTCATGAAGCAAATTCCTCCTGCAGTACCTGGACGTTGTCGAACGAGTACTAACCCCGCGACCTTAACAAACTGTCCATCTTTCGCATTTTTGAGATCATTGGTTGACAGAATATGAAGTTGATTCAGTTTCTCCCGCACAAAACTTACTGGATGAGCTTTGAGTGAAAGGGAGGTGGTAGCATAATCGTGGATGACATGTTCGCCGAGACTCATTTGTTGGAGAGATACATTTTTCTCCGCGGCATTTTCAACTGGTTGTCGCGCGAACAAAGCGACAGGTCTTTCCTTATTGGAACTTTCCCATAAGGCCTGTCGCCTGTCGAGACCCATCGACCGAAACGCATCCGCATCCGCAAGTCGATCCAACACTGAGTCTGATAAACCGAGATCTCTTAGTTCACTCAGTGTTTTGAATGGATGAATTCTACTGTTTATTAATGTGTTCATATCTTCTTCTTTCAGGCCTTTCACCTGCCGAAATCCCAGTCGCAATACGCGGTATTGACCGGAAAATTCTTCCAGTTTATTATCCCACAGCGAATCATTCACATCTACGGCCTTTACTTCAACACCATGTTTTTGCGCATCGATCACAATTTGTGCGGGCTGATAAAAACCCATCGGCATGCTATTCAATAATGCACATGCAAAAACATCCGGATAAAAACATTTTAACCATGAAGAAACATAAACGAGTAATGCAAAGCTTGCAGCATGACTTTCAGGAAAACCGTAACTACCAAACCCTTCGAGCTGTTTGAAAACACGTTGGGCATATTCTAATTTATAACCGCGACTCAACATTCCCTTTATCAGCTTTTCTTCGAATTGAGTTACAAGGCCACGAACTTTAAAAGTTGCCATACTTCTGCGCAACTCATCTGCTTCGGATGGTAGAAAGCCTGCGGCAACAATTGCGATTTTCATTGCCTGCTCCTGGAATAATGGAACTCCAAGAGTTCTGCCTAAAATTTCTTCGAGTTCTTTGGATGGATACTCTACGGGTTCTTCTTTATTTCTTCTTCGCAGGTAAGGATGAACCATGTCTCCCTGTATCGGTCCGGGCCGAACGATTGCAACTTCAATTACGAGATCGTAGAAGCAACGCGGCTTGAGTCGAGGAAGCATCGATTGTTGTGCCCGACTTTCTATTTGGAACACACCAATCGTATCAGCATGACAGATCATATCATAAACCCGCTCATCGTCCTGTGGAATGTTAGCGAGAGTAAGATTGAGATCGTAGTTTTCTTTTGCAATTGAAAAAGCCTTTCGAATGCAGGTGAGCATGCCTAGACCTAGCACGTCGATTTTTAAAAACCCCAAGGCATCGATGTCGTCTTTGTTCCACTCGATACAGGTACGATCTTCCATACGTGCATTCATTATCGGGCAGAGATCTGAAAGTTTTCCCCGAGTGATAACAAACCCGCCGGTATGTTGACCCAGTTGCCGCGGAAAACCCATAAACTGACGAGTAAGATCCAACACTTTCCGAAGATGTTTATCGCCAGGGTTCAAACCCTGTTCTTTGAGGCGTTGTTCTTCAAACCACTCATCGGTAAATTCCCACAACGAACCTGAAAGTCGATTGATCGTATCGATTGAAATACCCATTGCCTTTGCTACATCGCGGATTGCACCTTTCTGATGCTGTTGAGTAACGGTAGCTACAATTGCGGCCCGCTCCCGGCCGTATTTCTGATATATATATTGAATGACTTCTTCCCGACGCTCGTGTTCAAAGTCAACATCAATATCGGGCGGTTCATTTCGTGCAGTAGATATAAATCGTTCGAAGAGGAGTTCAAATTTTGTTGGATTTACAGAGGTTATGCCGAGACAAAAGCAGACAGTCGAGTTGGCGGCAGAACCGCGTCCCTGGCAAAGTATACCATTGCTGCGGGCATATCGAACAATGTCATAAACTGTTAGAAAATAAGGTGCATAATCCAATCGCTGGATAAATGCCAGTTCATAATTTATTGCTTCAATCGTTTTTGCTGGTATTTGTTCTCCGAAATGTTCGCGTGCACCTTCCCACGCAAGATGTGTTAATTCTTCCTGGGGGCTCCGACCTTCAGAAGTAATTTCTTCGGGGTATTCATACTTTAATGAATCGAGTGAAAAGGTACAAGACTCTGCAAAAAATTGAGTTTGTTCAATTGCTTCCGGATAGTGCCGAAATAACCGAAGCATTTCTTCTTCTGATTTCAAATGACGTTCGGCATTCTGATGTAATTTAAAGCCGGCAGTGTGGATCGTGCATTTTTCACGAATGCAGGTCAGGATATCCTGAAGTTCCCGCCTGGATGGTATGTGATAATGAACATCGTTGGTCGCAATCAATGGGATGTTGATCTCAGTTGAAAGTTCATTCAATCGATGTAATAATTTCGCATCATCACCGAAATAAAAACGTGTTACAGCTAACCATAGTTGATCTGAAAGTCGTTGCCGGTATTCAGATAAATTAGTTTTGAAAATTGGATCTAAATTGAAATCCTGATCAAGGGATGAAGGGGGAATTGCAATGAATAAAACATCTTTCGAATAATTATAAACATCTTCTTTATAAAGAATACAATCTCCTTTTTCTGCGCGGCGATTTCCAAGGGTGAGTAAATTGCAAAGCCCGGAATATGCTGCAATATTTTGAGGATAGGCGAGGAGCGATATTCCATCTGCCAGATCGAGTCGGCATCCTACGATAAGCCGGATACCTTTT
>JACMLR010000578.1 GCA_014379515.1 Chitinophagaceae bacterium | reverse complement strand
TTGATTGCATAAAAAGGAAGATACCAGGTAGGGTTGCATTTTGTTCTGTATATTTCGATTCCAAAACAAATTGCATGCAGCATATCGCTCCGGGTCAACAGCGAATCCGTTCAATTGATTTTTTTCGTGGATTTATAATGCTGATCATGGCGCTCGATCATGTTCGCGACTATTTTCATGAGGATGCGCTGATCGACGTTCCAACAAATCTTGCTACTACCACTCCTACCCTTTTCTTTACACGATGGATCACCCATTTCTGTGCACCCATGTTTTTATTTCTGTCGGGAGTATCCGCACATATCAGTGGACAGAAAAAATCAACTGCCGAACTTTCAACCTTTCTTGTCAAGCGCGGGGTTTGGCTTATACTAATTGAAGCCTTTGTTTTCAATTTGGTTTTGACTTTTAATCCTGCATATAACATTATTTTTCTTACCGTTTTTTGGGCGATTGGCTGGGCAATGGTAATCCTCGGCCTATTAATTCGAACTTCACTAACAACAATTTTGGTCGTTGGAGTAATAATTGTAGCCGGTCATAATATTACAGATTACTTCAAGCCACCAGGTTCTCCGATCGTTGCGAGCATACTCGGTGTTTTCGTGACCGGTATCGGTACTGCATTCCCGATTGCGAAGGATCACCTCGTCATCGCAGGATATGCAATCCTGCCATGGACTGGAATCATGCTTTTAGGATATTGGTTCGGTAAATATTTCCGGAATGATGTGGACGTATTACATAGGCGTAACATGCTGCGCACTGCCGGACTTGCAATAACAGGCTTCTTCCTGATTTTGAGGATCATCAATGTTTACGGCGATCCCGTACCATGGACTGCTCAACGAAATATCATGTATACCGTATTTTCGTTTCTCAACACGTCAAAATATCCCGTGTCATTACAATTCACTTGTATGATCCTGGGTCCCTCATTGCTAGCATTATCGTTCCTTGAAAATGCCCGCGGAAGCTTTGTACGATTTGCAACGGTCTACGGACGAGTACCGTTCTTCTATTTTATCGGCCATTTTTTCGTTGCACATGTGTTGTGTGTGATTGCCTTTTTCGCCACCGGCTATACGACCACAGAAATCAGTCACCCCCAATCACCCTTCCTTTTCAGGCCCCCGGATTTTGGCTTTTCGCTTGCAGTAACCTATCTTATATGGATAGCCGTGGTTTTGTTAATGTACTATCCATGCAAATGGTTCGGAGAGTATAAACAGCGAAACCGACACTGGTGGCTTAGTTATGTTTAAATTGTGCTGATGTTACCGGAAGAACGTATTACTATCAATTTCGCATATGGACAGGGAAGCAAAATTTATGAATAGAGCGATCGAGTTATCGCGTAAAGGAATGAGTGAAAACCAGGGAGGCCCGTTTGGCTGTGTAATTGTAAAAGGAGATAAAATCATTGGTGAAGGCTTTAACCAGGTCACTGCAACAAACGACCCAACCGCTCATGCAGAAATAGTTGCTATTAGAAATGCATGCGCTAACCTTTCACATTTCCAACTGGATGGCTGCGAGCTTTACACTTCATGCGAACCATGCCCTATGTGTATGGGCGCAATTTATTGGGCACGCCCTGAAAAAGTTTACTATGCAAATACCAGGGCTGACGCTGAAGCTATCGGGTTTGATGACTCAATGATCTATCAGGAATTTGAATTGCCGGCGGACCAACGCAAAATCATATTGACCTGCATTGGGCGTGATGCGGCTCAATTGGTATTCAAAGAATGGCAGGCAAAAGGCAATCGCACCTTGTATTAATTCCCCGTACCGACACGATTGATCTCGTCTTCTGCTCCATTACTTCTCTTCACGGTTTGTTTCATGGCTTTACCGAAACGCCAGCTGAATGAAATGGTCGCAACCCGGCTATCCCGTTGTAACCGGAAATATTCAATAACTTTTTCGAAATAAGTCCATCCCTCCATGTCCTGCGTATAAAAAACATCACGCAATGTGAATCTCAATGTGCCTGTGTTTTTCAAAATTTGTTTCGATAATCCAATAGAAACCTGTCCAGTCGGATCTAAAATTTCCTGCAGATCATTTTGATTTCGTCCAATAAAAAATCCACTCAATTCCGCGGCCCAGCCTTTGTTGAAACGAAATTGATTATTCATATTGATGTTGAACTGCGATATGGAAGCTTTGTAGGTGTTCCAAATAAAACCATCAAATCGCTTATAAGTAAAATTCGCCTGTGCATTAAGCGACCACCACTTCGCTGGTGCAAGCAAAGCCGCAACTGTTAAGCCAACATTTTGCATTCGACCAACATTGCCATCGGTATAGATTATCGTGCGACGAGACGTGTCGGCAGAGATTGCAGTACTGTCTTCAAAGAATATCTGCGAAAAGTAATCGTTTGTAAAGTTATAGCTGATACTGGTTGATAACATTTGTTTAAACATATGCGTCAGCTCAACGTTCCAGGTATACTGTGGAAGAATTAGTGGATTTCCGCTTTGATAGGTGTACTTATTGATGATAAACAAAAATGGATTCAATTTCTGAAACGGCGGACGATCAATCCGTCGTCCAGCCTTGATGGTTATACTGTTGGAGGAATCAGCGGTATAAGTCAGAAATACCGATGGAAAGAGATTATGATAATTGCGAACGAAGGAAGAATCTTTTACAAATGCATTGCCGAGTTGATTCGCTTTATAAGCAGTGTACTCATATCTTAACCCTGATTGCAAATCCCATTTATCAAACTTGCGATGGAAATTGGTATAGAGCGCGTGGATATTCTCTGTGTACAAGAAGTGATTGCTTTTCGCAAGATCAGGCTTCCAGGTTCCGCCATGTAGCGTTGAATAGTCAGCCAAATTATCAGTACTTATTCGCGAGGATTTCCAGCCGGTTTCCCATTGCAATTCGCCAAACTGCTGTGAGTAATCACTTTTTGCTGAAACAATTTGCAGGTCAGAGGGCAGCGTTCCTGCATTTGATTCAATATAAGATGTAGTATCATTTCTTCGGTTTTCAAATTGTTGTTGATTGCGAATTTCGTACCGAAGGAAATCCACGTCTACAGAAAGTTCACGAGTAGAGTTAAAACTATGTCGCAAGTTCAAATTAACTGTTGCGTTTTTCCATTTGGTGAAATTATCACTTGTCGTATTGATGATCGAATCGATCGTGCCGTTGCCATTCATCCAGCGTGCAATATTTCGTCCATCATTATCACGTGAGAGTGCAGTTCCGGCAAGTGCGATACCAACGGTTGTTTTCTTACTTATATAATAATCCATTCCAGTACGAAGTGAATGTGTTTTCCCAAACGTTTTATTGAAAAATGGCTGCTCAAGTATGGAGAGCGCATTTTGTTTCGCTTCCTCATTATAGTAGGTTCGGCGGGCAATCATATTTATCACGGACTCATTGAAATTTGCTCCGTAGTTTAGGAAGAAATTAAAAGAACCTGTCCGGTAGTTCATGAGCAG
>JACMLR010000577.1 GCA_014379515.1 Chitinophagaceae bacterium | reverse complement strand
GTGAAGAGTGCAATTTTTTTGTCATGTAGCATTCGAATAATTATCGGGTCCAATTAAAGATAATTAACACCATTAAACCTAAAAGGAACGGCGACAAAAACTCAGGAATCGATTGCGGCAACACTATAAAAAAGAGCAGGCTATTTGCCTGCTCTTTAATTTTTTATTTTTTAGGCTTACCTTTTTTCAGCGATGAATCTCTCACGATCAATCTGGTCTTCAGAATTTTCGTCTCTGGTGTTGGATCTTCATTATCTTTTGACTTAAACTCAATTTGTCTGATGAGAAGCTTAGCTGCTTCCTGGCCCATTTCAAATCCGGGCTGATCGACGGAGGTCAACGGTGGCTCAAGCAATGCACTAAAGAACCAGTTGCTGAATCCAACGACAGCTATGTCCTTTGGTATTTTCAAACCTGCTTCCTTAATTGCCTGCATCGCACCCATGGCAGCCGGATCATTCGTCGCAAAAATCGCATCAGGGGGATTGCTCATTTTTAGGAGCTGCTCTGTTGCGCTTTTACCTTCTTCGATTGTTCCCAACGGGCAGGAAACGATGAGATCGGATTGAACGGGTACATTGTTTTCCTTTAAGGCTTCCAGATATCCTTCCAGACGTTGTTTAGTGATCCCGAGATTTGGAGGACCTTCCAGGTGGGCTATTCTCTGACATCCCTGTTCTATTAAATGCTGAGTAGCCTCCTTCGCACCGCTGAGGTCATCAACGATAACCATACTGGAATTCGCATTTTCATAAACACGGTCGAAAAATACCATGGGTACACCTTTGGCGAGAATTCCCTCAATATGGTCGAACGTATTTGTTTCGCGCGAAAGAGAAATAAGCATTCCGTCCACCCGGCTATTAAAGAGTGCTTTAATATCGATCTTCTCCCGCTGTAATGATTCGTTGGATTGGGTAATGATAACATTGTAACCCGCGCTATACGCTACATCTTCAATACCACTAATAACAGTAGAGAAGAAAAAGTGTACAAGCTCTGGAATGATAACCCCGAGCGTATTGGTCTTGCTTTGTCTAAGGCTAAGTGCAACGATATTTGGCTGGTAGTTGAGCTTTTCGGCTAGTTCGTTGACAGCCTTTTTGGTTTGCGGACTGATGTCCGGGTGATCTTTCAACGCTCGCGAAACAGTCGAAGGAGAAATGCCCAGCTCCCGGGCAATGTCTTTAATGGTTACCTGATTGTACTTCATAAGTGCAAGTTTAGAAACAATTGCGCAATCACCGCAACTAGTTGCATAAATATTTTTAAGAAGCGCAATCGATTGCTGAACCTGTTCGTGCTCGTCTTTATCGCTACTTACATTGTAAACGACACGTTAATGAAACAGCCGACTCGGGAACTAGAGGTTTTTCTCGGTTCTAAACTGATCATGGTTTGGAAACTCCTACTGTTTTCCCTGAAATAGGCGAAATTCTTGATGATTAATTCTCAATAGAAACATTTCCCGAATTTTTGACCTTTTTTCCACCGGAAACGTTTGCGATATCGATTCCTGTAAAAATAAATGCATTTTTTCATCAAGTATTAAATAACTTCTTCCTACCTTAAAACCGTGAATTGCAAACGTGTGTTTATAGATCTACG
>JACMLR010000576.1 GCA_014379515.1 Chitinophagaceae bacterium | reverse complement strand
ATTAAAGTTCCAGCTGGTAGTAAGATATATTACAACGATACTGCTGTCTTCGAAATGCCAAAAGGTACTGTATTGATTAAAAACTTTTACTACTGGAATGATTTTCGTCAGCAAAAAAAAGGGAGAAAGATTATTGAAACGCGTCTGCTCGTGCATCGAAACGATGGGTGGGCAACCTATCAGTATATCTGGAACGAGGCGCAAACTGAAGCGGTTTTTGAACCCATTGGTGATGCGATTACCGTAAATTATATTGATAAGAAAGGAAAGAAAATTAGTGCGCCTTATATCATTCCAAATCAAAATCAATGCAAGGGGTGTCATGCTCAAGGGAAAAAACTTTTGCCAATTGGAATTGCTGCGAGACACTTGAATGGTAATTTCAAATACGATACTCAAGAAAGCAATCAACTTGTCCATTGGCAAAATCAGCACTTAATTAATCTCCCTGCCAGTACGATTCCCGCAAATGCGCGTGCATCAGATGCAAATGCTGGCATTAATGAAAAAGCGCGCGCTTATCTTGATATTAATTGTGGCTTTTGCCATAATCCCAAAGGACCAGCAAACACGTCAGGCTTGTTTCTTGATATTTATACAAAAGAATCGATTGCGCTTGGTATCAATAAAACGCCAGTTGCTGCAGGTCGCGGTAGTGGTGGCCATCAATATGATGTTGTTCCCGGTTCACCTTCCAAATCGATCCTGATTTACAGGATGACAAGCAATGACCCGGGAATCTCAATGCCGGAAATCGGCCGCGAACAAATACATAAAGAAGGAGTAGCACTCATCAGCGAGTGGATCAAAAATCTGGACAAGAAATAAGGTGTTAATCGACATCACGCACACACCTGAATCCAACAGTCCCATTTCGTTCGAACCCTGGTGATACGCGCAATAAGAATTGACGATAATGCAATTCGCGTGGTCCGCTTTGTACATACCACCAACTCGATGATGGCTTAAAGTAAGACCCGCCTTTCAATAACACGTACTTATAATTGCCAGTAATATATTCGTCATTTGTAAGTTGCCACACACAGCCAACAAGATCTTCCAAACCGAATGGATTTGCCCCTTTTTTATATTTTCCTACGGGGTATAATTTACCATCGCCGAGATTACAAACTGCAGAGTCGATTCCGGCTATTGATGTAACGGTAAGACTCTCAGTGATCACTTCTTCCCTGCGCGTAACAGGCTTTCGTTGTTCCCAGGGCCATTCATTCAGTTGATCGGTCTGAGCCGCATATTGCCATTCAATTTCGGTCGGCAATCTTTTACCAGCCCATCTTGCGTACGCATTCGCATCTTCATAACTAATATAAACGACCGGAAAGTCCTCTTCCCCTTTTCTAATAGTTCCATTACGCCAGTGTTTCAAAAAGCCAGTTGTATCGATCGGACGATACTTTGTTGCGTCTATAAACTTTTTATACTCCCGGTTCGTTACCGGGTACTTTTCCATCAAAAAACGTTTCATTTCAAATTCCTTTCCGACATCCTGTTTTGGATAAGGAATAAATTCATCGCCATGACTTTCCTTAAATGTGAACTTCCCCGCAGGAATACTGATCATCGATTGCTTGCTGCCCTCGTTGCTCTTAATTCCTGTTTTGACTATAGAAGATATTCGCCTGGGTGTTCCCGGTTTTATTGATACGATGGTTTCGTCCAGTAAAATTCCGTCATTGAAAAGTTGAATCACCAAATCACCCTCATATCGATCAAACAATTTTAAGATTGAAAGTCGATTTGATCCAGGTTTAAATTGATTCGGTAATTTTTCATATGATGGCGCACCAGCCCAAATTTTCAAAACGGTACCACTGTCAGCACTAACCACCAACTCATCTCCATTCACTGCAGCTTTTATCAGTTCAGGCAATTGAGCGATGCAATCGACAGCACCTTCATTGTTTGTCCCGAGCCATTTGCTATCGAATGCCGCAGTCTCCGCATTGATAAGCCATTTCGAAAAAATAGCATTTGATTTGGCGCCCAGCAATTCCTTCTTGGTTTGCTCCTCACGTATTGGTCCTTTTGGTTCGAGTAATCGATGATGCCAAAGGTCGACAAAATGGAAGCCCGTTTTCGGCTGCACATTGAATAGATAATCGCTGAATCCATTTGATCTAATACTATAAATGGTATAGATTTTCTTTTGCCCGTCCGACCATTCATTAACCCAAATACTATCATGCTCGGTTGAAATTAACGGCGTGAAATCAAATGAAGTAAAATTCAAACAATTCTCACGCAAGATCCTGCTTGTACTTCCAAGGAATTGATATTGTTCGGTTGCCCATGATGGAATGCCTGGCGCAAACATATTTATCTCCGTTCCATAACCGTTGAAGAATGCCGTTGCAAACTCACGGCGAATCGGTTCTTTAAATAATTCAGCAACTCGGAAAATCGCGAAATCAGGTTTAATAAATTTGTTGAGGTTTAGCATGGGCGGGTAGTAGAGTGCGTTATGAACCCGGCCAGACACGATCCCGCTCATATCTTTCGGCACTGCCATTCCTTCACTGTACATTATAACTCCTTTGCGAACGCCATCGGCAGCATCCTGTAATTCTTTACTGGATGCACCCCGCGTATCAAGAACTACACCATCCGCATTCGTTTCCTTTATTAATGCAGCAAGGCCTGCAAGATGACCTTCACTTCTTGTGCTTTCGTCCCATGGATTATAACAAACAAAGAATTTGGTTTGATTCTTTCTGAGTTCGTTTGATAATTGCTTCAATTTTGATGTGCCCCCGGGCAAATCGCGAAACAGGTCAAATTGATTTCGTTGATCCAGGCCAAGGGATGGCCAGGTTGGCCAGATTCCAATAACATCATCGCCACCATAAAGTTTTTTCCCACGTGATACAAAATCGTTCAACACATATTTCTTCTTATCAGAATCATAAAACGATTTATCCCATGCCTGCATTAAATGCATCACATAGCTATGACGCATCCATGCAAGATCGCTTCGTTCAAATAGTGCGTTGTTGAAAGAGGCCGTATCATACAACATGTTCTTTTGAAAAATAACCCGAAGGGCTTCCTGCCAGTTCCCGGTGTATGATTCAGTCCATTGCTTATACTCAATACTTCCCCCGGGATACAAGACCGTTTCAAAACGGCGGCGTTGGCCTTTTTGTAAACTATTCCGGTCGCGACGTGTCAATGCGGCCAGTTGTTCCTTTGCTGGCGCGAACTGACATGCAAAACCGAGCTCCCATGCATTATCGGGACATATCACGTTCACTGGTACACGATTTGGAATGAATAGATGACTTCTGCTCAACCCGTGATCGCCGAGCCCGGTTATATACACGTTCGTCGAAATTGCTCCGAATGGGACGACGTTCCGCAGCTCAATTGTATCCCGCGAAATGTTTGCGAACGAGATGACATCATAAGCGTGGCCAGCAGTGGCGCGTGTAACCGAATAACGGAGTTGT